>NZ_JBSGJR010000070.1:0-18276 GCF_053605645.1 Micromonospora sp. NPDC003776 | reverse complement strand
TGCCAGCCGGCCGGTTCGCGCAGGGTCAGGGTCTCGCTGCCGCCGCCGGGGGTGGGCAGGGTGATCCGGGCGGTCACCGGGTGATCTCCTCGATCTGCACCCGGCGTCCCTCCCGCGCGGACTGCAGGCCGGCCTCGGCGAGCTGTACGCCGCGCACGCCGGCCATGAAGTCCCACGGGAACGGCTCGTCGTCGACCACGTGCCGCAGGAACGCCTCCCACTGCACCTTGAACCCGTTGTCGAAGTCCTCGTTGTCGGGCACGGTCTGCCACTGGGCGCGGAAGGGCTCGGTGACCGGCAGGTCCGGGTTCCACACCGGCATCGGGGTGGCGCCGCGGTGCTGGATGCGGCATTCCCGCAGGCCGGCCACGGCGCTGCCATGGGTGCCGTCGACCTGGAACTCGACCAGCTCGTCCCGGTACACCCGCACCGCCCAGGAGGAGTTGATCTGGGCGATGATGCCGCCGGCGAGTTCGAAGATGCCGTACGCGGCGTCGTCGGCGGTGGCCGGGTAGGTCTGCCCGGTCTCGTCGACGCGCTCGGGGATGTGGGTGGCGATGTGCGCGGTCACCGCGGTGACCGGGGCGAAGATCTGCTCCAGCACGTAGTGCCAGTGCGGGAACATGTCCACGGTGATGCCGCCGCCGTCCTCGGCGCGGTAGTTCCAGCTCGGCCGCTGGGCGTCCTGCCAGTCACCCTCGAACACCCAGTAGCCGAACTCGCCGCGCACGGACAGGATCCGGCCGAAGAACCCCCCGTCGACCAGCCGCTTGAGTTTGCGCAGCCCGGGCAGGAACAGCTTGTCCTGCACCACACCGTTCTTGATGCCCTTGGCCGCGGCGAGCCGGGCCAGTTCCAGCGACCCGGTCAGCCCTTCGGCGAGCGGCTTCTCGGTGTAGACGTGCTTGCCGGCCTCGATCGCCGCGCGGATCGCCTTCTCCCGCTGCGCGGTGACCTGCGCGTCGAAGTAGATCTGGTGGGAGTCGTCGGCGAGCGCGGCGTCCAGGTCGGTGGTGTACGACGTCAGGCCGTGCCGGGCGGCGATCTCGGCGAGCTTGGCCTCGTTGCGGCCCACCAGGGTCAGCTCCGGCCAGATGACGCTGCCGTCGCGGGCCGGCAGCCCGCCCTGCTCGCGGATGGCCAGCAGGGACCGGACGAGGTGCTGGCGGTACCCCATCCGCCCGGTCACCCCGTTGAGGATGATCCCGATAGACGTGCGCTCCACAGTGTTTCCCTTCCCAGTTCCGGTGTTACTCGGCGGTCGTCGTCGCACCCAGCAGGTCCCGGATGCGTCCCGTGGCGCGCGCGAACTCCGGCTCCGACATGGTCTGGCCGTAGTCACGTTCGACCGGGAGGTCGACGTCGATGACCTCGGCGACGGTGCCGGGTCGAGGGGTCATGACGATCACCCGGTTGGCCAGGTAGACCGCCTCGGCGATGGAGTGGGTGACGAGCAGGACGGTGGTGCCGGTCTCCCGCCAGATCCGCCGCAGCTCGACGTTCATCTGCTCCCGGGTCAGCGCGTCCAGGGCCCCGAACGGCTCGTCCATGAGCAGGACCGGGGGGCGGTGCAGCAACGCGCGGCACAGGGCCACGCGCTGCTGCATCCCGCCGGAGAGCTCGTTGGGGTACGCGTCCTCGAAGCCGGTCAGCCCGGTCATCTCGATCAGCTCGTCGACGCGCTGGCGCACCTGCGCCTTCGGCAGCCGCCGCATCTCGGCCTGGAGCAGGATGTTGCGCCGGGCGGTGCGCCATTCCAGCAGCGCGGCGCGCTGGAAGACGTACCCGATGTCGCGCCGCGGCCCCCGCACGTCCTCGCCGTGCAGGCGGACCTGGCCGGACGAGGGCCGCAGCAGGCCGGACACCAGCTTCAGCAGCGTCGACTTGCCGCAGCCGGAGGCACCGACGATCGAGACGAACTCGCCCGGTTCGATCCGCAGCGAGACGTCGCGCAGCGCGGTGACGTCCTTCTTCTTGGTACGGAAGCGGACCGCGACCTGGTCGATCTCGACGGCGGCGCCGGTGGTGGTGGCGTCGTCGGGTCGCTGCGTGGTGGTGTTGCCGGCCGTCATCGGGTCATCCCTTCGGGGAGAAGCTCGCGTCCCAGTACTTCGACGGTGACTCCGCCTTGGTGATCACACCCGCGTCGGCGAAGACGGTGATGGTCTTCTGCCAGTCGGCCTCGTCGTTGACGCCGGGGGCCTGGCCCTTGGTGGCGTCGGTGTGCAGCAGTTGCAGCGTGGCGTTGAACTGGTCGGTCAGCACCTTCTCCGAGGGCAGCTGCTGGGAGGCGCCCTGCATGGCCGTGACGGCGCCGGCGGCGTCCTTCTCGGCGGCGGACCAGGCCTCGCTGCTGGCGGCGACCATCCGCTTCACCAGGTCCTGCTTGTTCTTGATGGTGTCGGACGAGGCGATCAGGCCGTTGCTGTAGAAGGTCAGGCCGTGCTCGGCGAACTTCAGGTAGGAGACCTGCTTGCCGGACTTCTCCTGCATGGTCGGGCCCTGGTCGGTGGCGAAGCCGAGCAGCGCGTCGGTCTTGCCCGACATGACCGCGGCCATCTTGCCGGCCGGGTCGGTGTTCTGCAGGGTCACGTCGGTCGGGGCGAGGCCGTTGGCCTTCAGGAACGCCGGGAAGGTCTTGCTCAGCGCGTCACCGGCGGTGGAGGCGATGGTCTTGCCCTTGAGGTCGGCGGGGGAGTTGATGTTCTTGTCGCTGAAGAACTGCACCGACGACGGGGTGGTCTGCAGGAAGACGCCGACGCTCTTGACGTCCATGCCCTGCCCGACGGCCGAGAGCAGGGCCGGGGTGTCGGCCCAGCCGAAGTCGGTCTGCCCGGCGGCGGTGGCCTGGATCGTCTTCTGCGAGCCCTGCCCGGCCTGGATGGTCAGGTCGATGCCGTGCTTGGCGAAGATGTCCTTCTTCTTGCCGTAGTAGAACGGGGCGTGCTCGCCGTAGGGGTACCAGTTGAGGGTGAGGGTGACCTTGTCCAGGCCCTGCGCGTTCTTGGCCTGCTCGCCGTCGGACGACGAGCCGCAGCCGGCGGTGACGGTCAGTATGAGCGCCGGCACGAGGGCGGCGGCGAGGGTACGCAACTTCACGGGACGGGTTCTCCTATTCAGAGCGACGTCGTAGCGGCGTCGGTACGGCGACTCGCGTGCCATGGCAGGACGAAGTACTCCAGCAGTTCCACGGCCACGAACAGGACGACGCCGAGCAGCGACATGATGAGCAGCCCGGCGAACAGCGTCGGGGTGTCGAGGTTGCCGTTGGCCTGCAGGATCACGTAGCCGAGGCCCTCGTTGGCACCGACGAACTCGCCGACCACGGCGCCGGTGACGGCCATCGTGGCGGCGACCTTGAGGCCGGCGAACAGGTGCGGCAGGGCAGCCGGGAAGCGGATCTTGGTGAAGGTCTGCCCCGGGCCCGCGCCCATGGTCGCCGACAGTTGCAGCATCTCCGGGTCGATCGACTTCAGGCCGGTGACCGTGGAGATGACGATGGGGAAGAAGGCCATCAGGACCGCGACGACGACCTTCGGGGTGAGCCCGAAGCCGAGCCACACGATGAACAGCGGCGCGATGGCGATCTTCGGGATGACCTGGGCGAACAGCAGCAGCGGGTAGAGGCTCTTCTCGACCGTCGGGGAGTACACCATGACGACGGCGGAGACGACGCCGACCACGATCGCGATCGCGAAGCCCAGGATGGTCTCGTAGGTGGTGATCCAGGTGTGGTGTGCGAAGTAGCCGGTCTGGGCGGCCACGACGTCCAGCGTCGTGCCCGGTGAGGGGACCAGGTACGGCTTGACCAGGTTCGCCGCGGTGATCGCCCACCAGACGACGACGATCGCGGCGAGGACCGCGGCGGGCCGCCAGGTGCTGCGGGCGAACCGGAGCAGGCCGGCGCCGGCCCCGGAGCGGCGGCGTGCGGCCGGCGCGGGGGTGCGGGCGGGAGCGCTCGGCTCCCGCTGCTCGATGGTGCTCTGCGCGGCCATGACCCTCCGTTCTCCTTGGCTGGCCGGGGATTCCGGGTTCTCAGCCGCTGGGTAGGCGCGTGCCGTCGGCAGGGCCGCACGACCCCGATGAGGGTGGGGAAGCGGCCCTGAATGCGCTTTCAGTAAGCGCTTTCAGGGTGCTACGGTAACCACGCCGAAATAATCCGGTCAAGAACTTCCGCAGGGAGAAAGTCCATGCAGCCACGGACCCACGTGACGCTGGAAGACGTGGCCAGAGCCGCGGAGGTCTCGCTGGCCACGGCCTCCCGAGCGCTCAACGGCATGCGGGTCACCCCGCAGCTGCGCGACCGGGTCCTGGCCGCCGCCGAGCAGCTCGCGTACACCCCCAACGCGCACGCCCGCGCCCTCGCCGGCGCCTCCCACCGCACCGTCGGCGTCATCTGCCACGACGTCAGCGACCCCTACTTCGCCGCGGTCGCGGGCGGTGTCATGCGGGTCGCCGGAGACAACGACCTGCTCGTGATGCTCGCCAGCACCTTCCGCGACCCCGAGCGGGAGATCGCCTACGTGTCGATGCTGCGCGCCGAACGGGCCCCCGCCATCCTGCTCACCGGTTCCGGCTTCGAGGACCCCCGCTGGGAGAAGGCCATGGAGGCCGAGCTCAAGCCCTACCTGGAAGGCGGCGGACGGGTCGCCGTGGTCAGCCGGCACCGCAGCCTCAAGGTCGACAGCGTGCTCCCGGAGAACCGGGCCGGCGCCGCCGCCATGGCCCGCGCCCTGCTCGACCTCGGCCACCGCCGCTTCGCCGTGCTCGCCGGCCCGCCCGCGCTGACCACCGTCGCCGACCGGCTCGGCGGCTTCCGCGACGAACTGAAGAAGGCCGGCATCCCCCTGCCGACCACCGACATCGTCGAGGCCCCCTTCACCCGCGACGGCGGCTACCGGGCCATGAGCGACCTCATCGCACGAGGGCTCACCGCCACCTGCGTGTTCGCGCTGACCGACGTGATGGCCATCGGCGCCTGCGCCGCCCTGCGCGACCACGGGCTCTCCGTGCCCGACGACGTCTCCGTCGCCGGCTTCGACGACATCCCCATCGTCCGGGATCTCACCCCACCGCTGACCACCGTCGCCCTGCCGCTGCAGCAACTCGGCGAGCAGGCGATGCAGATGGCCCTGACCGAGAACACCGGCCGGCGCCGGCGCATCGTCCGGCTCGGCGGCGAGGTGGTCGTCCGGGCCAGCACCGCGAAGGTGGGCTCGTGACCCCGGCCGCCGCCCTGTCCGGGCTGACCATCGACGCCGTCGACACGTACGCCGTCGCGCTGCCCACCGTCCGCTCGTTCGGGGTCTCCGGCGGATCGGTCGCCGTCGCCGGCACCCCCAGCATCCGCATCCTGGTGAAGGTGACCGCCGACGGGATCACCGGCTGGGGCGAGGCCACCCCCATCCCGGCCTGGACCTACGAGACCGCCGAGTCCATCGTCACCACCATCGACCGGTACCTGGCCCCGGCCATCCTCGGCCGCCCGGCCTGGGACCTCGACGGCGTCACCACCGCCTTCGACCGGGCCATCAACCGCGGCTTCACCATCGGCTCACCGCTGGCCAAGAGCGCCGTCGACGTGGCCCTGCACGACCTGCTCGGCCGGGCGCTCGGCGTCTCCGTCGGCGTGCTGTGGGGGCAGCGGCGTCGGGACGGCATCCAGTTGGGCTGGATCGTCTCCGGGCAGACGGCCACCGAGGTCGCCGACGCGGTCGCCGAGGGCAGTGAACTGGGCTACCGGGCGTTCAAGGTGAAGGTCGGCCTGCACAGCGAGGCCGAGGACGCCGCCGTGGTGCGGGCCGTCCGCGAGGCCGCTCCCGACGCCGGCCTGTGGGTGGACGCCAACCAGGGCTACACCGTCGACGGCGCGCTGCGGATGGCCCACCGGCTCGCCGACCTCGACGTCACCGCGTTCGAGCAGCCGCTACCGGCCAACGACGTCGCCGGGCAGCGTCGGCTGCGGGAGACCTGCCCGATCCCGGTCGCCCTCGACGAGAGCCTGCGGCATCCCAGCGACCTGGCCACCTTCGTGAAGCTGGGCGCCGTGGACGTGGCGATCGCCAAGGTCCAGCGCAGCGGCGGGCTGACGCTGTCGCGGCGGCTCTGCGCGTTCGCCGAGGACGCCGGGGTACGGCTGATGGGCTCCGGTCTCACCGACTCCGACCTGGGGCTGGCCGCGTCGCTGCACCTGTTCGCCGCGTACGGGATCGACACCCCGGTCGACCTCAACGGCCGGCAGTTCCTCACCTCCTCCTACGCCACCGGGGCGACCGTCGAGGTCACCGACGGCGTCGCGCAGGTGCCCACCGGGCCGGGGCTCGGCGTCGACGTGGACGAGTCGGTGGTGCGGGAACTCGCCGTCGACGTCCTCGCCCGGTAGGCGGGCCGTCGATCACCTGACATGTGCCGCGATGGCCCGCGCGCACTCCATCGACTCGACGTGCGTGGTGTCCACCTCCAGGTCGTAGGCCACGCCCTGGTGGACCAGCTCCGCCTGGGACGCGGCCATCCCGACGGTCCGGTCGCCGCGGGCGACCTCACGGCCCGCGGTGACCGCGGGATCACACCGGACGCCCACCCACAGCACCCGCAGGCCGTTCAGCGCCTTCTGCCATCGCCGCTGCGAGTCCGCGGCACCGAGGAAGACCTCGTCGACGATGACCCGGGCACCGGCCCGGGCCATCGCGGCGACCCCCTCGATCCAGGCCGCCTCCAGCGTCCGGAACTGGGGCCCGACGCTCACCTGCCCGCCCGGCGCGAACTCGATCCCGCCGTCGGACGCCTGCATGGAGGCCGGCATCGCGTCGACGAGGGTGTCGGTGCCGAGGGCCAGCCACGGATCCGGCAGGACGGCCTGCAGGCACCGGACGATGCCCGACTTGCCGGAACTGGAACCCCCGTTGAGCACGATCACCTGAGTCGTCACCGGGCAACCGTAGCGGCACGCAGCGAAGCCCTGATTGAAGTGCGGGGTGACGGACCGCCGCTGGGCGGGCATGCGGTGGGTCAGGGCTGGTGGCTCTTCGCCTTCTGTCGGGCGTAGTAGGCGCGGGCGCGGTTGCGGTCGCCGCAGTCCCTGGTGTTGCACCAGCGGCGGTTCCGCCGCGGTGAGGTGTCGAGGTAAACCCAGCCGCACTTGGTGTCTGCGCACTGGTGAAGACGGTCGAGGTCGTCGCGCTGGGTGAGCGCCACGAGCCCGCGGACGATGCGGTGGCGGGGCAGCCGGAGGTCGGTTTCCCGGTCCCGCCACTGCCAGCGGTCGCCCGCGCGGACCAGGTCGGCCGCGGCGATCGCCGCCCGGTACATGCCCGCGAGGTCCGCGGCGGCCGTCGCGTCATCCTCGAACAGAGCCGCGTAGGCCCGCTCGCGCGCGTCGATGACCTGTTGCCGTTCCCGCTCGGCCCGGGCCTCGTCCCGACCGGCGAGGTCGCGTAGGGCCGCCGCTTCGTCTTCGCTGACCAGGTCCGACTCGGCGCACCAGTCGACGACGTCGGAGAAGGTGTTCAGCTTCTCGGTGCGTTCGCACCCGCCGAGGCGCCAGTCGACGGTGTTCACCAGGTCGAGCATGCGGTCGCCCGCGATGTGGCCGAACCTCACCACCAGCTCCTCTCTCATGGCTAAAAGCATTGTTGCATGTGAGACGCCTCCACTGGCATGCTCACACCCAACCGGCCGATCACCCATGAGAACGCCGTGAGGAGACCGATCATGCCTGCCGCCGCCCCACGCGGGTCGTTCACTGTCCTGTGGGCGTCCCAAGCGTCCTCGAACCTCGCGGACGGGCTGCTGCAGGCCGCCGCCCCGCTGCTCGTCGCCACGCTCACCCGTGACCCGCTCGTGGTGGCCGGCATGACAGTGGTGCAGTTCCTGCCCTGGCTGATCGCCACCCTCCCCGCCGGCGCGATGGCCGACCGCCTGGACCGGCGCCGGATCCTCACCGCCGGCAACTGGCTGCGCGCGGTCGGGTTCGCGTTGCTCGCCGTGTCCCTGACCAGCGGGTGGCGCCACGTCGCACTGCTGTACGCCGCGGTGTTCCTCGCCGGTTGCGCCGAGACCATGGTCGACAACGCCGCGCTGACCATCCCGCCCCGTCTCCTGCCCCGCGAGCAGCTCGAGCGCGCCAACGGCCGGTTGTTCGCGACCCAGTCGGTCATCAACACCTTCATCGGTCCGCCGGCCGGGGCGGCGCTGTTCGCGCTGGCGGCGTCAGCGGCCTTCTACACCGGCGCGGCCGCGTTCGCCCTCGCCGGCCTGGCCGCCCTACTGCTGCCCGCATTGCGCCCCACCGGCGGGGAGCAGCAGCGCCGCCGCTCCACCCCGACCAGCATCGGCCAGGACATCCGCTCCGGATGGGCCCACTTCTGGCGCCACGACCTGCTGCGCCGCGTCGCGTTCATCTCCGCGGCCATCAACTTCTTCGGCTCGGCCACCGGCGGCCTGCTCGTACTGCTGATCACCGGCCCGTACCACCTGCCCGCGTCGCGCTACGGCCTGTTCGTCGCCGTTCCCGCCGCCGGCGCGATCGCCGGCTCACTGCTCGCCCAACACGTCGTGCCCCGCATCGGCGGCGGCCCCATCACCTGGCTCGCCGCCCTCGCCCCGGCAGCCAGCTACGCCATCCTCGGCCTGGGTCACCACACGACCCTCGCCCTCGCCGGCCTGTTCTGCGCCGCCATCGCCACCTCGCTGAACCAGATCGTCGTCAGCACCCTGCGCCAAGCGGCGGTCCCCGACGAACTCCTCGGCCGCGTCACCGCCGCCTACCGCCTGGTCGTCCTGGGCGTCGTCCCCCTCGGCGCCCTCGCCGGCGGCCTGCTCGGACGCGGCCTGGGGATCCGCGCACCCTTCGTCGCCGCAGCCGTGGGCCTCGTGCTCGCCGCGCTCCTGCTCGCCTCTCGGGTCACCACCCAAGCGCTCCGTGACGCCGAAGCAACCCAGTCGCCCCGCAGAGAGGTCCAGCCAGCGCACTGAGTTCCGCTCATCGGCTGGCGCGCCGCTGGAATGCCTGACTAAAGTCAGGTATATGATTTCGGAGTTCATCGCGACCGTCCGGCGGTTCAACCGCACCGTCACCCAACGGGTCGGCGCGCTCGACGACCAGTACATGTCCCGCGACCGGCCGCTCGCCCAGGCCCGACTGCTGTGGGAGATCGGCCCCGACGGCGCCGAGGTCGCCGCGCTGCGGGCGCGACTCGGCCTGGACTCGGGGCACCTCAGCCGCCTCCTGCGCACCCTGGAGGCCGACGGGCTCGTCACGGTCAGCCCCGCCGACCAGGCCGGCGGCGACGGGCGGGTACGCGTCGCCACGCTCACCGGGGCCGGCCGGGCGGAGTGGACCGAGCTGGACAAGCGCTCCGACGACCTCGCCCGGTCCATCCTCGCGCCACTGAGCGACCACCGCCGCGAGCGTCTCGTCGCGGCGATGGCCGAGGTGCAACGGCTACTGGTCAGCTCGATGGTGGCCATCGAACCCTGTCCGCCGGTAGATCCCCGCGCCCGCGCCTGCGTACGCGCCTACGCCCGGGAGATCGCCCAGCGGTTCGACGACGGGTTCGACCCGGCGCTGAGCAACCCCGTCCGCGACGACGAACTCGTCGCGCCCGCCGGCCTGTTCCTGCTCGCGACCCTCAACGGCGAACCGGTCGGCTGCGGGGCGATCAAGCTGCACCGCGACGCGCCCGCGGAGATCAAACGGGTCTGGGTCGCCGACAGCGTCCGCGGCCTCGGCGTCGGGCGGCGGCTGCTGGAGCAGTTGGAACGGCACGCCGCCGAGCAGGGCTGGACCGCCGTCCGGCTGGACACCAACCGCAACCTCACCGAGGCGATCGCCATGTACCGGGCGGCCGGCTACGAGGAGATCGCCCCGTACAACAGCGAACGCTACGCGGACCACTGGTTCGAGAAGCGCCTCGCCGGGTGATGTGGCCCTTCGCGTGCGGCCGCTGTCGCCGGGCGCATGGCGGCCACCGCGGGAGCAGGCGACAATCCTCGTGTGCTCGCGCCGTCTGGGGAACACTCGGCCTGGGCTCGCATCGTCCTGGACGTGAGCGTCGGCGCCTTCGCTGTGGGCGAGATTTCGCAGGCGCTGCGCGTACGACGCGGCGCGGCCCCGGCAAATCTGCGCGCGGAGGTGCTGTTCCGGGCGATGTTCTTCGGTGCGATCCTGCTGCTACCGGCCGGGCCGGCTGTCACCCCCGGCGCCACGATCGGCGGCCCGTGGCTGTTCGCGCTCGGCGCCGTGGTCGGGTGGCTCGGCCTGGTGCTGCGTTGGTGGTCCTTCGTGGCCCTGGGGAAGTACTTCACCGTCGTGGTGAGGACCAGCGCAGACCAGCCCGTCGTGGACAGCGGTCCGTACCGGGTGCTGCGGCACCCGAGTTACACAGGCCTGCTGCTTGCCTTCGCCGGGTTCGGCCTGATGGTGGGGAACTGGGTCAGCGCTGCCGCCGCCGTGGTCGTGATCTCGATCGCGCTCAGCTATCGACTTCGGATCGAGGAACGCGCCCTGATCGCCGAGCTTGGCGACCGCTACCGAGACTTTGCCGCGGGCCGTGCGCGCCTCATTCCCTACGTCTGGTGACATCGTTGCCAACGCCGTCGCTGCCTCGCCGCCGGATACGATCCCGGGCACGCACGGCGAGAGGAGACCCGATGAAGGTCGAACCCGTCGAACTGCACGGGAAGCTGGTGCGCCTGGAACCGCTGGCCGGCGCACACGCCTCAGACCTGTACCACTCCAGCCGCGATCCGGAGGTGTGGAGGTACAAGCCGGTGGCAGCTCCAGGCTCGGTCGCCCAGATGGCCCAGCTCATCGCGGATACTCTGGCGGAGCAGCACGCGGGCCGATGCCAGCCCTTCGCCGTCGTCGAGCGTGGATCCGGGCGCGCTGTCGGCGAAACCCGCTACCACAACTTCACGCCGGCGGACCACGGGCTGGAGATCGGCTGGACCTGGCTGGCCCCCCGCGTGCAGCGCACCGGTGTCAACACCGAATGCAAGTTCCTGCTCCTGCGCCACGCATTCGAACGGTTGGGCGCGGCCCGCGTCCAGTTCCGCACCCACCACCTGAACACCACCTCCCAGCGAGCGCTGGAACGCCTGGGCGCGGTCCGCGAAGGCGTGCTGCGGCGTCACATGCTGATGCCGGACGGCTCATGGCGCGACTCGGTGTACTTCAGCATCATCGAAACCGAGTGGCCCGCTGTCCGGGTGCACCTCGAACAGCTCATGCAACACCATGAGGCTGGAACGACCGGTGGGCGGATCACCGGTGCGACCAGAACGGATCCCGGCCGATGAAACCCAGCAGTCTGGTCTGGGCGTCCGCCCCGTCGGGCACGTCGACGCGGCTGCCGAACTGGCCGGAGGAGCGGATGACCTCCTCCATCTGCTGCATCCCGCCGAGGAGTTGCGCGCAGAAGGCGGCGTCCAGCCGGTCGTCCTGGCCGGTGGCCCGGGCCAGATCCCAGGTGTGCATGAACACGTCGCTGGTGTAGAACTGGTCGATCGCGGCCGCCAGCGGCAGGCTGCCGGTGTGCTCGTTGGTGAATTCCCGCTGTGCCGTCTCCGGATCGTCCAGCACCGCCTGCACGCCGTCGCAGTGCACCTGCCACGCGGCGACCGGGTCCTCGTCCACCGACGGGCCCTGCGGTAGGGCGATGCCGGCGCCGGCAGCGAGAAATCCGGGGAGCCACTCGGTCAGGTGCCGTACGACGTCCCGGGCGGTCCAGCCGGCCACCGGGGCTGGCGCGTCCCACGTCGCGGTGGCGCGGACCCGGTCGGTGAACCGCCCGGCGACCTGCCGGTGCCGTTCGGCGGGGCGGTCAGACAGCGCCATCGGCGAGCATCCTGTCCAGCTTCGCGTACCCCTCGTCGACGCCGACCTCCATGCCGCTACGCAGCCAGGCGTCGCGGCTTTCGAGGCTGTCGACCAGTGACTGGGTCCGCAGTCGCGTACGACCGTCGCCCAGGTCCTCGAACCACAGGGTCTCCAGGGCCACCGCGTCGGGATCGCCGTCGAAGGCGAAGGTCTGCACGATCCGGTCCGGCCGCACGTCGTGGAAGCAGCCGTGGAAGCCGTACTCCGCGCCGTCGTGCACCGAGACGTACCGCCAGCTGCCGCCGGTCGAGGCGTCCCACCGCTCGATGCGGGTGTTCATGGAGTCGGGGCCGACCCACCTGGCGAACAGCTCGGGATCGGTGTGGGCGCGGAACAGCTGCTCGGGTGTCGCCGCGAAGTCACGAGTCATCCGGATGACCGGCAGCTTCGGGTCCGCTTCGATCTGTGTCTGGGTGGTCTTGTCCATGGTCGTCTCCCTTCATCTCGGCCAGGACGGCGTCGAGGCGGCGGTAGCGCTGCTCGACGCGGTCCCGGTGGCGCTCGATCCAGGTGTCCATCAGGTTCAGGGCGGCAAGCTCCAGGCGTACCGGCCGGGGCTGCGGTCCGCGCGGCCGGCTGACCAGCCCAGCGTCCTCGAGAACCCGCAGGTGCTTGTAGATGGCCTGCAGCGTGATCCCGTACGGCTCGGCCAGCTGGCTCACGGTCGCGTCGCCCTCGGAGAGTCGGGCGACCATGTCCCGCCGGGTCGGGTCCGCGAGGGCGGCGAAGACTCGGGACAGCCCGTCCGTGGTCATCTCTCACCCCAGTTTCAACTCGATGGTTGAAAGTAGCGTAAGCCCCGGCCGGGCGGCTCGTCAACCGTTTGGTTGAAAGTCCTGCTTGAGATGGCGGGACGAGCCCTAGGCGGACGCCGTCACCGCGGCCGGCGGCACGGCAAGGCCGGCGCCGAATAGGTTCTCCGGGTCGTAGGCCGCCCTGATCCGGCGCAGCGCCGCCCAGCTCGCCGCCGTGAACGCCGAGGCGGTCCGGGACGGGTCGCGCAAGAAGTTGAGGAAGGCGCTGCCGAGGCCGCACCGGTCGAGCGCCGCCGTGGTACGCGACGACGGTTGCGCGTCGAGGATGACCGACAGCGGCGCGTCCCGGTGCGCGGCGGCACCGGTGCCGCGGGCGATGTGGCCGCCCCAGTGGCGGATCTCGACCGTGGCGTCCGGCTCGTCGACCAGTGCGGCGACGAGGTCGTCGTCGAGCGTGCGGACCTGGTCGAAGGTGTGGGCGAAGGTACCGCCCATGGCGGCATCGGCGTAGTCGACGACCCGCATCCCGTCGGCGACGACGGGTCCGGCCAGCTGCCACAGCGGCTCCAGCAGCGCGCGCCCGTCGTCGGGATCACCGGTGTACATGGCCTTGACCACCAGCGCGTCGGAGGTGAGCAGCAGCGCCGTGCTCAGGGTGTCGGGCACCCGGTCGATCCACCGCCGGTAGTAGGCGAGGGTCTCGGCGGCCCGCTCGCGGCCGAAGGTGACCGCGCCGGCGTACACCCGGGAGACCGGGTAGAGGCGGAACTCCAGCGCGGTGACCACCCCGTAGGAGCCTCCGCCGCCGCGCAGCGCCCAGAACAGGTCCGGGTTGTGGTCGGCGTCGGCCGTCACCAGCCGGCCGTCGGCGGTGACGACCTGCGCGCGCAGCACGCTGTCCGCGGCCAAACCGTGCCGGCGGGCCAGCCAGCCCAGCCCGCCGCCCAGCGTGTAGCCGGTCACGCCCACGTCGGGGGAGGAGCCGGACAGCCCGGCGAGCCCGAACGGCGCGGACGCCCTCAGCACGTCGCCCCAGCGGGCGCCGGGACCGACGCGGGCGACCCGGCGGTCCGGGTCGACCAGGACCGAGGCCATCGCGCCGGTGTGCAGCAGCAGCGCGCCGTCGTGCGCCACGTGGGTTCCGTGGCCGGTGGCCTGAACGGCGAAGGGCAGGTCGTGGTGGCGCGCGGCCAGCACCGCCTGGCGTACGTCGGTCGCGTCGGCGGCCCGGACCACGACGGCGGGGCGCGGATCGAGCGCCGGGTTGAGGGGCCTGCGGTGGTCGTCGTAGCCGTCGTCGCCGGGCAGGAAGATCGGGCCGCTGGTACGCAGTGTCTGTCGAATGGTCATGCCGGTCAGACCAGGGGGCGGGAGCGGACTCATCGGCTCAGGTGCGATGAGTTCCGGGCGGCCCGCTGGTCCTACCCAGGTGGCGGCTCCCGGGATCTCCTTCGCGGTCGGCGCGGCGGTGGCCCGCGCGGACATCCCCGTCCTCTGCGCCGACCTCGCCGACCTGCTGCGCGGCCGCGTCCCGGGGATCGTCGACTGCGACGTGGCGGCCGTGGCGTCCCCGGACGTGGTGACGGTGGAGGCGCTGGCCCGGCTGCGGTTGACCGCCCGGCGGCACGGCTGGCAACTGATCGTCCGGGGAGCCGGCCCCGGCCTGCTGCAGCTGGTGGGCCTGCTCGGCCTGGCCGACGCGTTAGGCGAGGCGGGCGGGCAGCCCGAACATCGGGAAGAGGCGGGCGGTGTCCAGGAAGCTGGTGATCGTGGCGATCCGTCCGGCTGACAGCCCCAGCACGATCAGCGCCCACGGGTCGTGTCCTGCGCCGGTGTTGCTGGGCCGGTACTGCCCGAACGCGGGCATGCCGTTGGCCACCACCGGCACCAGGCGGGACCCGCGGCACCCGATGCCGGTGCCGGTCATCCAGGCCCGGATGTCGTCGGGGCCGCGCAGCCACAGCGGCACCGGCGGCATCGACAGGGTCACGTCCTCGTGCAGCAGCGTGGTCAGCGCCGCCAGGTCGTACGCCTCGAACGCCCGCACGTAGCGGGCGAGCAGCGCCTTCTGCTCGTCGTCCATCGGCTTGTACACGTCGGCCGTGGTGTCGGCGGCCGCGAGGGTGGCCCGGGCCCGCTGCAGGGCGCTGTTGACGCTGGCGACCGAGGTGTCGAGCAGTTCGGCGACCTCCTGCGCAGACCAGGCCAGCACCTCGCGCAGGATAAGCACGGCCCGCTGCCGCGCCGGCAGGTGCTGCAGCGCGGAGATGAACGCCAGCCGCACCGATTCGCGGGCGGTGACCACGTCGGCCGGGTCGCTGTTCTCCGGCAGGATCCGGCTGTCCGGCGCCGGGCCGACCCAGATCTCGTCGGGGTGCGGCTCGCCCGGGTGGGTGGCGTGCCCGGAGCCGGCCGGGCCGAGATCCATCGGCAGGATCCGCCGTTGGGCGCTGCCCAGCATGGTCAGGCACACGTTGGTGGCGATCCGGTAGAGCCAGGACCGCAGCGCGGCCCGCCCCTCGAACCGGTCGAAGCCGCGCCAGGCCCGCACGAGGGTCTCCTGGACGGCGTCTTCGGCCTCGAAGACGGACCCCAGCATCCGGTAGCAGTAGCCGGTCAGCTCCGACCGGTACTCCTCCAGCTGGGACTCAACGGACGCGCTGGTCGCCACCTCACTCACCCGAACCACGGTAGCCCAGCTTCCGCCGCCCGGTGAGCCCCGCGAAAGTCGCCGCCCCGGCACCGATGAATCTGCCGGGGTCGGCTGGTCGAAACGGGCGTCAGGTCAACCCGACGACACGAGGAGCACATCATGACCGCGACGCAGCAGCAGACCGGCGCCGGGCAGTACGCCGAGGTCAACGGCATCAACCTCTACTACGAGACCCACGGGGAGGGGCACCCGCTGATCCTGCTGCACGGAGGTCTCGCTTCCGGGGAGATGTTCGGGCCGATCCTGCCCACCCTGGCCGACCACCACCAGGTCATCCTGGTCGACCTGCAGGGCCACGGCCGCACCGCCGACATCGACCGTCCGCTGGACATCCCCCTGATGGCCGACGACATCGCCGCCCTCATCGAGCACCTCGAGCTGCGCAAGCCGGACGTCGTCGGCTTCTCCCTCGGCGGCGGGGTCGGGCTCCAGCTGGCGATCCGGCACCCGCACCTGGTGGGCCGGCTGGTCTCGGCGTCGGCGCACATCCGCCGCGACGCCGTCTACCCGGAGATGCTCCAACAGCAGGGTCAGGTCGGCGCGGCCGCCGCCGAGTTCATGAAGGACACCCCGATGTACGAGCTCTACCAGCGGGTCGCCCCGCGCCCGGAGGACTTCCCGCGGCTGCTGGACAAGATCGGCGCGGCGATGGCGAAGGACTTCGACTTCACCGAGGAGGTCCGCGGCCTGCAGGTACCGACGCTGATCATGGCCGCCGACGCCGACATGGCCCCGCCGAGCCACTACGTCGAGGTGTTCAAACTGCTCGACGGCGGGCTGCGCGACGGCGGCTGGATGGGCGAGAACCGGCCCAAGGGCGGGCACGCGCTGGCCATCCTGCCCGGACTGACCCACTACGACATCGCCGACTCGCCGCTGTTCGCCGCAGCCGCGCTCGCCTTCCTCGACAAGCAGGACTGAACCCTCGCCGCGCCCCGGCGGGCCCGCGCCGCCGGGGCGGCGGGGGCTCCCCGGCCAGCTCGCCGGGGTTGCCCGCTGCCGGCCGGCAGGGTAGGCACAAGGTTCAGCCATGTCGATTCGAGGAGGCCCGATGAGACCTCGCGCCCTCGTCACCGCGACCATCGCCCTGGCCACGCTCGTGGCCGGGACCGCGTTCCCCGCACAGGCGAAGCCGGCCGACCCACCCAAGGAACCGGTCGCCGTCGGCTACGGCGGCGCCGTCTCCACCGTCGACGCCACCGCCACCGCCGTCGGCCTGGACGTGCTGCGCCACGGCGGCAACGCGGTCGACGCGGCGGTCGCCGCCGCCGCGACGCTCGGCGTCACCGAGCCCTTCTCCGCCGGCATCGGCGGCGGCGGCTTCCTCGTCTACTACGACGCCAAGAGCCGGCGGGTGCACACCATCGACGGCCGCGAGGCCGGACCAGCATCGATGAACGAGAACACCTTCATCGACCCGGCCACCGGCCAGCCCTACCGGTTCGACGAGGCGCGGATCAGCGGCCTGTCCGTCGGCGTACCCGGCACCCTCGCGACCTGGCAGGACGCGCTGGACCGGTGGGGCAGCCGCTCGCTGGCGCAACTGCTCACTCCCGCCGCGCGGGTCGCCGACAACGGCTTCCCCGTCGACGCGACCTTCGCCGACCAGATCGCCGGGAACCGGGCCGCGTTCGGCCAGTTCGGCTCGACCAGCGCCCTGTACCTGCCCGGCGGGAATCCGCCGGCGGTCGGCAGCACCTTCCGCAACCCGGACCTCGCGCAGACGTACCGGCTGATCGCCAAGCGCGGCACCGACGTCTTCTACCGCGGCGAGGTCGGCCAGGACGTGGCCGCCACCGTGCAGCACCCGCCGCTGGCGGCGCAGCCGGTCGCCTCCTGGCCGTACCCCATCCGGCCGGCCGGCATGACCGCCGCCGACCTCGCCGCCTACCGCACCCGCAGCCCCGAGCCGACCCGATCGGACTACCGCGGCCTGCAGGTGTACGGCATGGCCACCCCGTCCAGCGGCGGCACCGCCGTGGGGGAGGCCCTCAACATCCTCGAACGGTTCGACCTGCGATCGATGACCGCGACCCAGGCGATCCACCGCTACCTGGAGGCCAGCGCCCTCGCGTTCGCCGACCGCAACCGGTACGTCGGCGACCACACCCCGCCTAGCCTGCTGCGCGAACTGCTCACCGACGCGTACGCCGCCGAACGGGCCTGCCTCATCGACCCGTCCGCGGCGCTGCCGAAGCCGATCGCGCCCGGCGTCCCCGACGGCGCCTACGGCGGCTGCGCGGCCGCTCCGGCCGCCGACGTCCGCGACGACCGCACCGGCACCACCAACCTCACCGTGGCCGACCGGTGGGGCAACGTCGTCGAGTACACGCTCACCATCGAGGCGACCGGCGGCAACGGCATGGTCGTGCCCGGCCGGGGCTTCCTGCTCAACAACGAACTGACCGACTTCAACTTCGCGCCCACCCAGGGCAGCGCGCCCGACCCGAACCTCCCCGGGCCGGGCAAGCGCCCCCGCAGTTCCATGTCGCCCACGATCGTGCTGGCCGACGGCCGGCCGTACCTGGCGCTCGGCTCGCCCGGCGGCGCGACGATCATCACCACCGTCCTGCAGACCCTGATCAACCGGATCGACCTGGGGATGACCCTGCCGCAGGCCCTCGCCGCGCCGCGGGCGTCGCAGCGCAACGGCACCAGCACCCAGGCGGAGCCGGCCTTCATCACCGGGTACGCCGCCGGCCTCCCACCGGGTCACACGTTCTCGCCGACCGCGGAGATCGGCGCGGCCACCGGGATCGAGTTCCTGCCGGACGGCCGGCTGGTCGCCGCGGCCGAGCCGGTACGCCGGGGCGGCGGCGCCGCAGCCGTGGTCGGCCGCTGGGGGCACGCCCCGGCCTGAACCCGAACGAGGGGGCCGGAACACACCGGCACCCGCGGTGCGTTCCACGGGCGGTGTCCGGCGAACCCAC
>NZ_JBSGJR010000069.1:0-18310 GCF_053605645.1 Micromonospora sp. NPDC003776 | reverse complement strand
CCGCCGCGCTGGCCCGAGAGCCGGGTGGCTCCCGAGCCGTGCGCGGCGAGCAGGCTCTCCAGCTCGTGGCCGGCACTGGCGCAGACGAACTTGCCGGACTGGCTGGCGAAGAGCTCGTCGATCGCGCGGGCGTTGGGCCGCTTGATCGCCTCACCGGTGAGGATGACCGCGCCGCTGTCGATGTCTTTCGCGGTGAACCCGGCCGCCGCGTAGGCGTCGGCGATGAAGTGGGACAGCTCGTGCGCGTCGATCATCCCGTCCGCCCGGAACGGGGTGTGGATGATCGGCGAGGTCGACACGACCTGGCGGTCGACCACCTCGAACCTGCTCGACAGGTCGGTGCTGCGCCGTCGCAGCACCACCTTCGCGAAGAGCAGGTGGGATGTCGAGGAGCCGATGTCGATGCCGACGGTCACCAGCTCGAGGGTGTCCTGCTCCTCGATGAGCTGCTTGATGGCCGCGGCCTCGTCCTCGGTGATCCCGAGGTCGTGGTAGTGGTCGAAGTCCAGGTCGTGCACCGATCAGACCGCCGGACCGTCGAACTGTGGGTTGCGGATGACGCCGGTCAGTTCCGACTCCGGGATCGCCAGGATCGCCGGCTCGTCGAAGACGTCGCCCATCTGCGAGGGCACACCGGTCTTGGCGCACTCCTCCAGGAACTTGCGGTGGATCCGGTTGTCCTGCTCTTCGTACTCGATCTGCCGGCCGCCCTTGGAGACCGAGACCGCGCCCTGGCCCTCCGCGCTCTTGCGACGCAGTGAGATGAACGGGTAGCGCCGGCTGCCCAGGCTCATCGCGACGTAGCGGGCCGGCTGGTCACCGGTGTTGAAGTGCTGGTGGAACATCCAGAACGGCGGGGTGTACATGATGCCGTGGCGCCACGGCAGCTCGACGAAGTCGGAGTCGCCGTCGTACCAGAGCAGTGAGTAGCCGGAGCCGTCGACCGCGTGCACGTGGGTTCCGGCGGCGTGGCGGTGGGCCTTCTTGTAGCGACCGACCGGCATCTGCGAGACGTGGGAGTGCATGGTCCCGTCCGCGAGCACGAAGTTGACGTTCATGGAGCCCTTGCCGCGGCCCTCGAACTCGTAGAGCTTGAAGCTGGTGAGGTCGTTGACGAAGTTCGTCTCCCAGATGTTCTGGACCTTCACCGAGTCCTTGTTGAAGGTGTCGAGCTTGCCCTCGCCGTCGAAGTACTTCGGGTCACCGACGCGGCCGACGAAGTCGTGCTGGTTGTCGAACACGAAGTCGAGGTCGTGGTAGAGGTTGATCGTCAGCGGGGCGTCGTTGGTGACCGAGAGGCGCACCGGCTCCGAGCCCGAGCCGTTGAAGATCTGGTACCGGCAGTTGAGCGGGATCGCGAAGAGCGCCTTCGGGCCGAACTCGAACGTCCGCTGGGCGCCGCCGGGCAGCTGGACGACGACCGATCCGTGGCCGGCGAGGACGTAGAAGAACGCTTCGTACAGGTGGCGCACGACCTCGGTGTTCTTGCGGGGCTCGATCTCCAGGACGTAGTTGGCCATGAAGTCGCCCATGCCCTTGGTGTGCGCGAAGCAGCCCTTGGCGCCGTAGCGCTCCCAGCGTCCGGTCTCCAGGGTCAGCAGGTCGTGACCGAAGTCGAGGTGGATCGGGATGCCCTCGCCCTCGGCCCAGTCCTTGTACGGGTCGACCAGGTAGCCCGGCTGGGACGGGGCCTGCTCGACCTCGTGCGGCCGGGGGGCGGATGCAGTCGTCATGTGAGCCATGACCTCCTTGGGCGGTGAAATGGATTCAGGTGTGTACGTGACGCGGGCTGGCGGCGTCAGTGCGTGCCTGCGAGCGACGGGCGGTCCTCGCTTGAGGCTGCGTCACGACCCAGCGCCGCGGTGGTCGGGAACACCAGCGACTTGATCACCACTGGGACGGCACCGGTGGCGGCCAGCAGCGCGCCGATGTCGACGAAGTCGAACGCCTGCAGCCTGAGCCCGTCGATGGAGACCACCGGGACGGGCAGGTCGAGCTCCTCGTCGAGGTGGATGCCGATCAGTCCGCCGACGTCGCCGTCGCCGATTAGCACCAGCGGCTGGCCGTCGGCCGTCCACTCGACCATGCCGGCGACGACACCCCGGCAGAAGGCGTCGAGCCGCCCGAAGGTGGCCGACCCCTCCCAGCGGTAGCACAGGGCGACCGGCTGGTCCTTCGGCATCGCGTCGAAGTGCTTGAGCTCGTCGCGGACCGTCGCCGCGATGAGGTCGGCGTCCAGCTCGTCCGCGCTCAGCGGCAACTGCGGCATGAGCACCGGGACGTTGCGCAGCGGCAGCAGCGAGGTGGGCTCCACGAAGATCGTGGTGCCGCTCACCTGCACGGTGTACTGCGAGGCGCCGACGACGGTGGCACGGATGCCCTGCTCGGCGGCCTGCAGCTCCGGGCCCCAGCCGTCCACACGCCGGCGGATCGCCTCGGCCAGTCGGGGGCCGAGGTCGCCGTGGTCGCTGGTGTCGCGCCCGTAGACGTACTCCGCGACACCGCCTGAGAACGAGATCGCGTCCGGGTCCGGACCGGCCGGAAGCGGGTCCAGGCGCAGCAGCTCGGCCGTCGCCGCGGCCGGCGTACCGCTCTGCATGGCGGCGTACAGGTGGTCGGCCATCACATCGACGAGCCGCGACAGACCGTCGCGGTCGGGGACCTCGCCGATCGCCAGGGCGAGGTCGGCCTCGGCTGCGAGACGACGGCCCGCCTCCTCGATCCGGGTGACCCTGCCTTCCGCGTCGAACGCGACGATGCGCGCCCCGACGTCGATCGCGGTGAGTGCCTCGACCTCGCCGTCGTGGCACACGGCGATCTTCGACGTGCCACCACCGATGTCGATGTTCATCGTGCGGTTGCCGTTGCGCTCGGATCTCTTCACGGCACCGGACCCGAAGGCCGAGAGCTGCGTCTCCAGCGCGTCGCCTGCGCTCACCGAGACGAACTTGCCGGCGAGCTGCGAGAACACGTCGGCGATGACGCGCGAGTTGGTACGCCGCACCGCGACGCCGGTCATGATCAGCGCGCCGGTGTCGATCTGCTCCGGCTGCACGCCCGCCAGGGCGTACTGCTGGTCGAAGAACTCCCGGAGGGCGTCACCGTCGAGGGTGTCCCCTCCGGCGTCGCCCGTGCTGTAGGGCGTGAGCAGGACCGCCGACTCGTGGGTCACCTCGCGCGAGATGACCTGGTAGCGGTTGTCCCGTCGCTCCAGCACGATCTGCGACAGCACCATGTGCGTCGTGGACGAGCCGATGTCGACGCCGACGCTGACGAGGCGGACCTGGTCGTCCTCCAGGATCAGACTGCGGCCGCTGCTGGTGAAGATCCGGCCGCCGGCGTGGTCGAGCGGCGTGGACTCGGCCGGGTCACTGAATCCCATCGGCCATCTGCCGCTTCTCGTAGTCCCACTCGATCCCGGCGGGCTTCTCGTACCAGGTCGGGTCCATCCGCAGCTCGACGCCGTTCTCCTTTAGGAGCGCCTCGTACTCCTCGCGGACGTGCGGGTCCTCCTGCCAGTACGCGATCGCGGTGCCGCCCTCGTGCAGCTCCCGGGCCGTGTAGTCGGTGTGCTTGCTGCCGGGCGCGCCCGGGTCGCGACCCGGGTTGTGCGGACCGAACCAGGCGCTGAGGCGGAACGGCTCCTTTGAGACCGAGAAGTGCTGGTGGTACCAGCGCTGACCGCCCGGAGCGGCGGTGATGAAGCCGAACTGCTCGTAGTCCAGGCGCTGGACCTGGTCGCCGTTGCCGTCGGCCCACGGGGTCGGGCCGAGGTGCTCGGGCCAGGTGTGCGTGTAGCCCTTCCCCTTGAGGCAGATCAGGATCGCCGCGGAGGTGTGCGCGTGGGCCTTCGAGTAGCGGCCGTTCTCGTGCTGGGCGATCCAGTAGTAGAACTGGTTGTTGGTCATCATCGGCTCGACCCGGCGGTAGCCGGGCGACCGACGGTTGTCCAGGGGCAGGTCGCAGTTGACGACGTCGGGGATGAAGTTGGTACGCCGCATGGCGAGGCCGCGGACAGGGTCCGGCTCGACTTCCTCGCGGTACTTGTAGAAGTCGTCGGCACCGCTGAAGCGGTCACGGAAGATGAAGTCGTTGTTGAAGACGGCCTCGACGTTGTTGAGCTGGTTCAGCACGTTGGGGGCGGTGTTGCCGGCCATCAGCACGGCGGGCTTCGAGGTCGCGTTGACGATCCGGAACCAGGCGTTCATCGGGATCGAGAACATTGAGCCCTTCTGCCACTCGAAGACGTGCTTGTTGACGTCTCCCTCCTGCCAGACCTCGCAGGTGCCCCGCCCCTCGACGGCGAGGTAGATCTCCTCGAACATGTGCTTCTCGGGGTTGAGCGCGCCGCCGGCGGGGACCTCGACCACGAAGTGTCCCCACTTGGTCTCGGTGCCGTAGGTCTGGATGTAGCTGCCGCGGCCGCCCTTGCGCTCCCAGTCCTGCAGCGGCAGGTCGAGGACGGTGCGAACACCGAGCCCACGCCACACCGGAACGCCTTCGGACTCCATGAACGAGTCGTACGGCGTCGGCTGCTTCTTGAAGTCGCCGAACCCGGCCCGAGCGTGCCCCGTCGGCTCCCGCCAGACCTTCGCCGTCGTCTCGTCATCGGACATCAGTGAGCCTCCCGTGGGGTAGCGTGTCGCGGTATGGTCCAAAGGTTAGACCAAGCGGTAGGGAGTGGCAACCGTCACCCTCAGATGACGAAGCTCTCCAGGGTCTCCGGGGCGAACAGGTCCTCCGGCCGCAACGGCTTCGGCGAGAGGCCCTGGGCGTGGTGATGGCCGAGGAACGACTCGAGCACGTGCCGGTTGGGCTCCAGCCCGTAGGACCACAGGTCGTCGCCGAGCAGCGCCCGGTCGGCCTCGGCGTGCTGGATGAGCCAGGGCGACATGAAACGCAGCGCGGAGGAGTCCAGGAACGCCTCGTAGGCCAGGCCCTTGGCCCGAGTGAACGCCTGGTGGAGCGACTGGGCGATCCAGCGGTCCGCCTCGTAGACATCCCGTCGGATGGCGACCACGTGCATGATCGGGAAGATCCCGGTGCGGGCGTAGTACGCCTTCTCGGCCGCGACGGGGTCGGCGAACAGGCGACGTACCCGACCGTCGTCGGCATAGAACGAGCTCGGGATCCGCGGACCGTAGAACGCGTCGATCTCGCCGGTGTGCAGCATCTCGGCGAGCGTGCGGTCCGCCGGGATAGCACGGACGTCGAAGGGCACGTCGCTGGCGCCCTTCTCGACCCGACCGGGGGTCTCCTGACCACCGGTCAGGTAGCTGACCGAGTCGACCGGCACGCCGTGCTCGTCGGCGAGGATGCCGCGGATCCAGACGTTCGCGGTCAGCTGGAACTCGGCGTTGCCGACCCGCTTGCCGCGCAGGTCGCCGGGCTGCTCGATGCCGCTGTCGGCGTTGACGAAGATCCCGCCGTGCCGGAACATCCGCGAGGTGAAGACCGGGATCGCCACGAACGGCGACGGCTCACCGGCCGCGACAGCACGGCTCAGCGCGGCCGAGTACGAGGACAGCGACATCTCGGCCACGTCGAACTCGCGGTGCCGCACCATCCGGAAGAAGGTCTCCTCCACCGGCAGCCGCAGGTAGGTGAGGTCGATGCCGTCGGGACGCACCGAGCCCTCCCACAGCGCGCGCGTGCGGTCGTAGTCGCCGCAGGCGAGCGTCACCGGATGGCGTCGCATCGGCAGCTCCTCCTCGTCGGCAGCGGTCAGCGGCCCAGCCGCGCGGCCAGACCCGGGTAGACCCGCAGCGCATTCTCACTCATGACCTTCGCGCGGTCCGCATCACTCAGCGACGCCGCCTCGAGGTAGCGCAACGTGTCGTCCCACTCGATGCCGGTCGCCGGGTCGGCGCCTCGCACCGCACCCAGCATCTCCGAGGCGAAGAGCACGTTGTCGGCCGGGACGACGTCGAGCAGGAGGTCGATGCCCGGCTGGTGGTACACGGCGGTGTCGAGGAAGACGTTGCGCCACAGGTCAGCCGGGTCCTGCCAGCCGTTGCGCATCGCCAGACCGCGGAAGCGGCCCCAGTGATAGGGCACCGCGCCCCCACCGTGCGGGATGACCAGGCGTAGCGCCGGGAACCGCTCGAAGAGGTCGGACTGGAGCAGCTGCACGAAGACGCTGACGTCGGCGTTGAGGTAATGCGCACCCAGCGTGTGGAAGTTGGGGTTGCACGCCGTGGAGACGTGGACCATCGCCGGAGCGTCGAGCTCCTCGAGCGCCTCGTACACGGGGAACCACGACTCATCGGTGATCGGCTTGCCGGCCCAGGTGCCCGAGGGGTCGGGGTTGAGGTTGACCCCCACGAAGCCGAGCTCGTCGACGGTGCGGCGGATCTCGGTGACGACGCCGTCGATGTTGCCCGCCGGCGTCTGCGGCAGCTGGGCCACCGGCGCGAACGTCGTCGGGTAGAGCTCGGCGATGCGGTGCACCAGGTCGTTGGACGCGCGCGCCCATGCGGTGGCGGTGTCGGCATCGGCTACGTGGTGCTCCATGCCGGACGCCTTCGGCGAGAAGATCATGACGTCGCCGCCCCGCTCTCGCAGCACCCGGAGCTGGTTGGCCTCGACGCTCTCGCGCAGGTCGTCGTCGCTGATCGGCGACATCAGCGGAGGGAAGCCACCGGATGCGAGGGCTGCCAGCTGGGCGTCGCGGAACGCCTGGAGCTGGCGGGGCGCGGTCGTGTAGTGCCCGTGGATGTCGATGATCACGAGGCGGTCTCCTTGACCCAGTCGGCGTAGTCGACGTAGCGCGCACCGGCTCTCTCGAGCAGCGGGCGCATGTTGTTGACGTCGAGCGCGATCTCACCGGCCTCGTACCGTGACCGCGCGAGCGCCTCCTTCTCCTCGCGCGCGCGGGATGCGGCGAGGACCTCCGCAGCCCGGAGCCGGGCGACCACCACGACTCCGTCGTCGTCGGCGACGATCACGTCACCGGGCGAGACGATCCGTCCGGCGATGCTGATGGGGACGTTGACGTCACCGAGCGTCCCCTTGACGGTGCCCTCGGCGGAGACCGCCTTGGACCACACCGGGAAGCCCATCTCGTTGAGGTCCGCCACGTCGCGGACGCCGGCCTCGATGATCAGCCCACGTACTCCTCGCGCCTTGAGCGAGGTGGCGAGCAGGTCTCCGAAGTAGCCCATGTCGCAGGGAGCCGTCGGCGAGACGACGAGGACGTCGCCTTCGCCGCACTGCTCGACGGCGACCCCGATCATCGTGTTGTCGCCAGGAGCGACCGTCGCAGTGACCGCGTTGCCGGAGATGCGGACCCCCCGCTGGACCGGATTGATGTGCGAGCCGAGCAGGCCGGAGCGACCCTGCGCCTCGTGCACCGTGGCGACGCCGAAGCCGCCCAGCGCGTCCGCCACCGCGCGGTCGGCGCGGGGCGGGTTGGTGACGATGAGGCCGCTCAACGGACGGCTCCGCCGGGCTGGCCGATCAGGGCGGGCATCATCGAGACGTGGATGGCGTCCTCCTCGGTCTCGCCGGCGAGCACCCGGATGGCGTGGTCGACCTGGTCGATGCCGTAGCGGTGCGTGGCCAGCTTCTCCAGGGGGAAGCGGTGGGAGGCCAGCTGCGCGACGGCGAGCTCGCACGCGTTGAACGAGTGGCCGCGCGCGGACTTGATCGTGATCGCCTTCTCGGTGATCTTCTTGACCGGGAAGTCGGGGAACGCCGCGAGCTCACCCTGGATGAGCAAGGTGCCCCCACGTCGCTTGAGCACGTCGACGCCGAGCAGCACGGGAGCCGTGCCCGCGCGGGAAGTGCAGTCGAGCACATAGTCGAGACCGCGACCGCCGGTGAGGTCCATGACCTTCTCCCGCGGGTCCTCGGTCATCACGTCGATGACGGCGTCGGCGCCGAGCTCCATGGCCAGCTCGAAGCGAGCCTTGTCGCGCGTGGTGCCGGAGACGATGACCTGGGCGGCACCGGCCGTCTTGGCGGCGACGAGCTGGGCGAGGCCCTGCTGACCGGGGCCCTGGATCAAGACGGTGTCGTTGTAGCCGACGCCGGCGGTGAGCAGCGCCCACTCGATGCCGTTGGACAGCGGCATCACCAGGCCGGCCTCTTCGGCGGTGATGCTGTCCGGGATCTTGTGGAGGACAGCGTTCCAGGGCAGGTACATGTACTCCGAGAAGCCGCCCCACAGGGTCCCCTCGAAGCCGGTCGAGGTGTAGCCGAAGCGGCGCGCGTCCGGGTTCGTGCGCCAGTCGGTGGCCTCGCAGTGGCGGTACTCGCCGATGCGGCACCATTCGCAGTTGAAGCACGCGACGTAATGCTCGACGAAGACGCGGTCGCCCTCCTGCAGGCCGTGACGCTCCTTGAACCTCCCGCCGGCCTCGGCGATCACGCCGACGTTCTCGTGACCCATGATGACCTCCCCCTGAGTCGCGGGGCTGGTCGGCGGGGTGGAGTAGAGCTTGACGTCCGTGCCGCAGATGCCGGCGACCTCCACCTCGAGCAGAGCAGACTCGGCGTCGATTCGCGGCCTGTCGAACTCGCGCATCTCGGTCGTGCCGGGTGCGGTCCGGACCGCCGCGAGCACCTTGTCGGTCATCGATTCTCCCTCGCTGCAAACCGTCATTGGCAGAATGGTCTGACCAGAATATCATCGGGCCGTGAGGCGGGTCACTGACTCATCTCCGACGGCCCACCTGCCCGAGATCCGCTGCGCCGCCCGCGAGGAGCCCCATGCCCGAGCTGCTGACCCTGACCCGCCCGCAGGGCGCCAACCGAGCCCTTGTCGATGGTGAGATCGGCCTTCCGGGCTACTCGTTGGCGTTCGCCGACGAGCCGGTGCTGGTCAAGGGCTTCCGCAAGATGGTCCGCGGTCTCGAGTACGACATCGCCGAGATGGCGCTCACGACGTACCTGACCGCCAAGGAGCACGGCGCCGCCTTCACCGCCCTCCCGGTCTTCCTCGTCCGCGGCTTCCACCACGGCAAGACCCAGGTGCTGCGCGACGGCTCGATCAGCACGCCGAAGGGTCTGGCCGGGGCCCGGGTCGGCGTCAACCGGGGCTACACCGTGACCGCAGGCGTCTGGGCGCGTGCGGCGCTCGCCGAGCACGGGCTCGACCTCGACTCGGTCACCTGGATGCTCTCCGGCGACGAGCACGTGGCGACGTACGTCCCTCCGACGAACGTCGTTCCCGCGCCCGAGGGCCGCTCGCTCGAGGAGATGCTGCTCGCCGGTGAGCTGGACGCGGTCGTCAACGCCGGGATCGAGCACCCCGACGTCGTGCCGCTCATCCCGGAGCCGACCGAGGCGGGGATGAGGATGCTTCTCGAGCGCGGGATCTTCCCGATCAACCACCTCGTGGTCGTGAAGGACTCGCTGCTCGCGGAGGACCCCGACCTCTCGGTCGCGCTCTTCGAGGCGTTCGCGGAGGCGAAGCGTCGCTACGTGCAGAAGCTGGGTCGCGGCCTCGTGGAGAGCAAGGACGACCGGCTGCTCGGCCGGATCCTGGCCGAGACAGGGGCGGACCCGCTCCCCTACGGGCTCGAGGCGAACCGAAAGGTGCTCACCGAGCTGCTCGAGCATGCCCGAGCCCAGCACATCCTGACCGGCTCCCTCGCACTGGAGGACGTCTTCGTCGCCAACACGCTGCGCCTGCACGACTGACAGTCGTCAACCCGTCCGGGACAGGTCAGCAGACCCGGCGCAGGCCGCTGCCGACCTCATAGACGCGCGCGCTCCCGGTCGGCACCACGAGCGCCGAGGCGTCGTCGTCGCTGAGGCCTTCGAGCAGCTGGGCGAGCATGCGGAGCGTGTTGCCGTGCGAGACGACCAGGACGGTGTGGCCCGCGTCGAGGGCGGGGAACAGCTCGTCGTCGACGTACGGTCGCAAGCGCTCGCGTACGTCGGACAGGCTCTCGGCCCTGCCGTCGGCGTCGACGGGCGGCCGGGCGTCGACGCCACGCCGCCAGCGGGCGACGCGAGCGGCGCCGTAGCGCTCGGCGGCCTCGGCGCGCGGCATCCCCTGCAGGGCGCCGTAGTGGCGTTCGTTGAGCCGCGCGGTGCGCAGGACCGGAGCATCGGGAACCCCGCACGCGTCCAGGATGAGGTCCGCGGAGTCGCGTGCGCGAGCGAGCAACGACGTGTGCGTGACGTTCGGCGAGATCCCGTTCGCGCGCAGCCGGACGCCGGTCGAGCGGGCCTCTTCTCGGCCGGCCTCGGTGAGCGCGACGTCGGCCCAGCCCGCGAACCGGTCGGCCGCGTTCCACGCGCTCTCACCGTGGCGGGCCAGGACGAGCATCAGTGCCGCCCGAGGAAGTCCAGCACCCGCCGCTGGGACAACTCCGGGGTCTGCTCGGCGACCGGCACGTCCCAGTACTCGTTGTCGGGCAGGCACTCCTGCAGATAGCGCGCAGCGGAGCGGGTGTGGGAGAGATCCTCACCCGGGACGATGAGCGCTGGGACGTCGAGGACCTGCAGGTCCTCGGGCTCGGGGCCGGGCACGGTGTCGCGGTCGAAGAGGAGCCGAGCCGTTCCGCTGACGATGGTGGCGTAGCGGCTGGCATCGCGCCCGGCATAGCTTGCCGCGAAGGCGTCATCGGTGCGCAGCGCCGCCGCCCACGGGCCGACCCGTGGATCCTTGCTGAAGCCGGCGCCCGTCGAGCGGGCCAGCTCGACGACGGCCTGCAACCCGTGTTGCGCGACGAAGCCGAGGTGCTGGGTGAAGCGGCGCTGTTGAGCGGCGCGGTAGGTCACCCCACCGGCCGGGGAGAACAGGACCATCGAGCGCACGCGCTGCGGGTGGGCGACCGCGAGCAGGGCGGCGGTCGAGCAGCCGACACAGCCGCCCATTGCGTGGGCGTCCTGGATGCCGAGGTGGTCGAGCAGGGCGACGGCCTGGGCGACGTACTTGTCCCAGGACAGCCGTTCGAGCCGGCCACCCGACCGCCCGGACTCGCGCCGGTCGAAGACGATGCAGGTGTAGCTCTGCGAGAGGGCGGGGATGAAGCCGAGATCCTTGTACCGGCCGAACGTCGTCCAGTTCTCGAGGCTCGAGTCGAACCCGCCGGGGCTGAACATGAGAACAGCCGGCCCGCTGCCGATGCTCTCGTAACGGGTGGGGATGCCGTCGAGGTCGACGATGGGCACGGCTGCTCCTCTGTGACTGGCGCTCTACTTCTGTCCGCGGAGCTTCCGGGCGCCGCGGATGTCGGAGGCGCACTCGACGAGCGCGTCGTAGGCCACCTTCGCGACGTTGGCGTAGGTGTCGGGCTCCTTGTCGACGTTGCCCGCGTCGTAGCCGATCGCGGCCGTGACCATGCGGATCCGGCCGTCCAGCCAGGGGCCGCCGCCGAAGCCGCCGAGCACCGGGATGTCCACGGCATCGACCACCGCCGGGCCGACGACCGGACCGGAGTTGGTAAAGTTGAGCGCAACGGCGCCGGCCGCCTCGAGCCGTTTGGCCTCGGTGACGAGCTCCTCCAGCATCTCGTCCGGGACCTGGGCGCTGCTGGCGGCGGAGTACTCGATGCCGTACTTCAGCGACGTCTGGGGCGTGATGCCGAACTGCGGGAAGACCGGGATGCCCGCACGCGTGATCGCCTCGACTGCCTCGGGGTGCTGCGAAGCGCCGTCGAGCTTCACCAGGTCGACACCGGCCTCCTTCACCAGTCGGACGGCGGCCCTGACTGCGGTCGCAGTGCCCTCCTGGAGCGGCCCGAACGGGAAGTCGGCACTGAGCAGGGCTCTCTGCACCCCGCGGCGCACTGCCTTGGCGACGACCAGCAGCTCGTCCAGCGTGATCTCGAGCGGGCGGGCCTGGCCCCACAGGTTCACCCCGACCGTGTCGCCGACCGAGACGATGTCAGCGCCGGCGCGGTCGGCCAGCTGCGCCATCTGGTAGTCCCAGGCGACGAAGCAGACACTCTTCTCACCCGCGGCCTTCATCGCCCGGAGCGACGGAACGGTGACCTTCGGCGTCGTCCCCATGCTCATGCCCGGGTCGCTCGGAGCAGCTCGACGAGGTCGTCCTCCTCGGCCGGGACCAGCAGGATCCGGGCGTGGGGACGGAGGTGGAAGAGCGCCTCGCTGGTGAGGGCACCGGGTGTGACGACCAGGCCGGCCGTCATGATGCCGCGGACCTTGCAGGCGGCACCGATCGTGCCGACGGCCTCAGCGTTGGAGCCGTCCACCGACACCAGGACGACGCTGTTGCTGCCATCGAGCGCATCGGCCAGCTCGACCGACTCTCCGGCTGTGGTGACGAGAGTCAGCCCCGGGTCGGTGACGCTGTAGAACCGGGCCTGGCCCCACTCCATCGAGGCCGTGCGACGCACGATCTCCTCGGCTGCGGGGTCGAGCGCGATGACCCTCGTGTTGCGTGTCGCCGCGAGCGGGTAGTCGATGCGGAACGCCGCCTCCTTGGCGGTGGTGGCCTCGGCGCAGGCGCTGACGCCAGCCGGGATCGAGAGCTGTTCGGCCACGGTGACTCAGACCGTGGTCTGGGGGACGCCCGGCTTGGCGATCATGGCCTCGCCGATCCCCTCGACGAAGGACTGGTCGGCGGGCAGCACGATGGCGACCGAGCGCACCTTCTGGTCCTGGGGCCGGTTCCCGACCGGCTCGGTGCCTTCCTGCAGCGCCAGCGCGGCCTTACGGAGCTTCTGACGGGCCTTGATGATGCCGGCGTCGGTGGCGACGAGGCGCTCCTTGGTCCGGTCGACGATCGGACCCATGGATTCCTGGAGCGAGGAGTCCTGCAGCGCGATGCCCTCGATGCCCGAGTACGTCTCCCCGCGGCGCTGGGCCTCCCGGTCCATCAGGTAGTCGTTGTCCTTGTTGGCGATCGGGCGGTAGGCCGCGTCGTTGGCGCTGTGGACACCCTTGCCGGCCCGCATGGCGGCAACCTCGGTCCCGGTGAGCTCGCGGGTCGGGTGGTAGTCGAAGCTGTAGGCCCAGCAGTTCTCGTCGTCGATCGGCACCCAGAAGTGGCCGTGAACCGGGTGGTCGCCGCGCGGAGGCACCATGGTGAAGTTCGGAAGCACCCACGGCGTCACGCGCCAGTAGTAGTGCCCTTCCTCGGCGTTGCGGCGGGCGCCGATGAGCAGGCCACCCTCGGAGTCGACGACCTCGAAGAACGGCTTGAGGTCACCCCTGTTGTACTCGTTGCCCTTCGACCCCTGGAAGAGCGGGTCGCTCTCCAGGTTTCCGCTGTGCAGGAACGTGACGTGGCTGGAGTCGATGCCGCCCTCTAGCGCCTGGAGCCAGTTGCACTCCTGGAGACGCTTGGACGTGAACGCCTGTCCGTCCGGGACCGTGTAGGCCTCCCACTCCGGCAGCGGGGGCTGCTTCGCGGGGTCCCCGAGGTAGGCCCAGAGCACGTCACCGCGCTTCACCATCGGGTACGACTTCAGCTTCACGTTGGCGCAGAAGTTGCTGGTCTCCGGCTCGCTGGGGACCTCGATCGCCTGACCGGTGTAGTCGTACTTCCAGCCGTGGTAGGGGCAACGCAGCCCGCCCTGCTCGTTGCGTCCGAACCACAGGGAGACGCCGCGGTGTGCGCAGAACTCGTCCATCAGCCCGTAGTTGCCGTCGGAGTCGCGGATGGCGACGAGCCGCTCCGAGAGGATCTTCACCCGCACCGGCGGGCAGTCGTTTTCCGGCAGCTCCTCGGCCAGGAGCACGGGCTGCCAGTAGCGACGGAAGAGCTCACCCATCGGCGTACCGGGGCCCGTCTGGGTGAGGAGTTCGTTGATCTCGGTGCGAAGCATCGTGGGTTCCTTCCGGTCTGACGTTTAACTATCAGACCATTAGACAGAAGACAATGGGCGCGAGCCCGCCGAACAAGGGGCGCTAAAAGACGGCGGGAGTCAGGGCTGAGTGGGCGGAACGTCGACCGTCAGGCCGTCCAGGTCCTCGGTGAGCTCGATCTGGCAGCCGAGCCGACTGCAGTCGCGTCGGTCCTCGACGCCCAGGTCGAGCAGGTCGTCCTCGAGGTCACCGGGCCCGCCGACGGTGGCCGTGAACTCGTCGCGGACCCAGACATGGCACGTGGCGCAGGAGTTGTTGCCTCCGCACTCGCCGATGATGCCGGGCACTCCGTTGCGGAGGGCCGCGCTCATGACGTTCTCACCGACCGCCGCATCGACGATCCGCGTGTCGCCGCCACTGCCCACGTACACGACCTTCGGCACCCGAAAGCTCCTTCTCGACACCCAATGGCCTAACCATTCTACCGAGGATGCGACCTGCGTCAACCGCCACGTGCTCATCGAGTCGAAACGGCCTGGCCAGCGCGCGCGGGTGGTTCGGTGTCGGTCTGTCGGGTCATCGCCGGGGGCGCCACGACGCCGTCATGCAGCGGCCTCGGCTCGGATTTGCCGACGTCGGCACGTCGCGCGGGACAGACCTCGGCAATTCAGAGTGATTCGCGCGCATCGAGGTCGATGAGGGAAAGGTACAGCCGACCTGCAAGGATGTGGTTGCCTAGAACCTATCCACAATGGAATCGGGTGCACCTTTCTGGTGAGCAAGCGTAGCGGATGGGACGAGCGGCTATCAGTAGCCGCCGGTAGGGAGGGCTGGTCGGTCACGCTGGCACGGTTCTGCTGCGGCGGTGCGCAGACCGGACCGGGTTGACCAGGGCGTTGAGCGCGGTCGCGCCGAAGGGTAAGGGGCCGGGCTGGTGGGACCGGGGCGCGGTCCTCGTGTCCGTGGCGGTGTCGATCGTGCTCGGCGCGACCAGCATGTCCGATATCAACCGCCCATCAGGTCGGCGTGTTCGGTGACCCGCCGTCGGACTCCACCGTCCGCCGCACCCTTGACGGGGCTCGACGCGGCAACGCTGACCCGGATCGCCAAGGCCCGCGCGAAGGTCCGCCGCCGGGTGTGGGACCTACTTGCCAAGCGCCCGAGCGGGTTCCCGTGGCTGTGCGTGGCGGGCAAGCTGTTGACCGGATGAATCGTCATCGACCTGGACGCCACCTTGATCACCGCGCACAGCGACAAGCAAGGCGCGGCGGCGACGTTCAAGAAGGGCTTCGGCTTCCACCCCGTGGGGGCGTGGTGCGCCAACACGATGGAGTCCCTGGCGATGCTGCTGCGGCCGGGCAACGCCGGCTCGAACACGGTCGCCGACCTTATCCGGGTGTTGGGTGAGGCCCTCGCGCAGGTCCCGCTGCACTACCGCCACAAGATCCTCATCCGGGTCGACGGGGCCGGGGCCACCCACGAACTGCTGGAACACCTGCAACAGATGAACACTGCCTGGCGCACGGTGCGGTTCACCCTCGGGTGGACGATCACCGACACTGACGAGGCCGCGATCGCCGACCTGCCCGCCACCGCCTGGAGCGACTCGCTCGACCAGGACGGCGCCGCCACCGCCACCGCCCAGGTGGCCGAACTGACCGGCCTGAACACCCGAGCCGAGCGTTGGATCGACGGACTGCGGCTGCTGGTGCGGCGGACCAAACCGTCACGGCGGCACCGCAACCGGCTGACCGCCTTCGAGCGGCGTACCGGCTGACGGTACGCCATCGTCGCCACCAACATCACCCGCATGCGCGGTATCCCCGGCTCCACCAGCCGCAGTGGCTGGACTGTCTGCACCGCGCGCACGCCACTGTGGAGGACCGGGTCCGCACCAACAAGGCAATGGGCTGCGCAACCTGCCGTCGCAGTCCTGGACGGTCAACCGCGGCTGGGTCCTCGCCTGCAACCTCGCCACCGATCTGCACACCTAACTGCGCCTGCTGGGGCGTACTGCAACCTTCGGTAAGAACCGACACCGCACTCGGCGCCCGGCCGAAGCCGGCCGCGACCGCCGAGACCGCGGTACGGATGGGCCGGTTGCTCGGTTGCCCGGTCGTCCTGCCGCGCGGGCTGGCGCTCTCCTACGCCGCGCCGGACGAGCAGGTATCGCCCGTGGCGGTGCCGAGCCGGTTCACCCTGTTCCTGGTCACCCGCCGGCCCCCACCGCCCACGCTCGCGGCCGTGGCCGACGCGCTGGCCGCCCGGCTCGGCCTCGAGCCGCCGTCCGGTGGCCGGCCGTGATGGTCTCCCACGCCGGTCCAACCCGGCGATCATGCGCCGGCCGCTGCCTCACTTCGCCGGCAGTGTTCCGGCGTAGCTGAGGCCGCGCTCGACCCACCGGGCCAGGTCGGCGTCCGAGGTGCAGGCCACCGGATCCACCGTGATCCAGCCACGCATCGGGCGCCCGCGCATCACCGTCGGCTGCGCGCCGGGTTCCGCCTGGGCCCGCTCGGACTCGGCGGGGTGGAGGCGGACCATCAGGCCGCCGGCACCGCGGACGACGACCGCCATGTTGCCGTTCACCATGATCGCCAGGCCGCCGAACATGCGCCTCTCGGCGATCCCGGGCGCGCGCCCGGCCACTTCCCGCACCCGGTTGGCGAGGTCCTCGTCGTACGGCATGTCGACATGGTGGCACGCGAGGCCGCCCGACCCCTGCCACGGGAGCCGGTCAGGCGCCGATGCGCTGCTCCGGGATGCTCAGGCCGTAGAGGGCCATCAGCTCCGGGCTGTCGATGCGGCTGCCGTCGGCGATGGAGTCGCAGGAGATGTCGACGATCTGGTCCTTGTGCGCCAACAGGTACGGCCGGGCGCCGACGTCGGCGCTGGCCAGGGTCGCGATGCCGGACCAGTGCCGGCGTCCGAACAGCATCGGGTAGCCGCGCAGCCCGTCGTAGGTGGCGCAGACCAGCACGTCCGGGTACGGCAGGGCGGCGACCCGGCGGACCGCGGCGGCGGTGAGGCCGGGCATGTCGACGGGCACCACGACGACGGCTTCGACGCCCTCGTCGGTCAGTGCGGCCAGGCCGGCCCGGATCGAGGAGCCCACGCCGGTGCCCCAGGCCCGGTTGACCACCACGGTGGCCTTGGTCAGGTCGGTGGTCTGGCGGACCTGCTCGGCCGCGGCGCCCAGCACGACCACGATCTGCTCGCAGCCGGCGTCGCCCATCGTGTCGATCATCCGGCGCACCAGCGGCTTTTCGCCCTGGTGCAGCAGCGCTTCGGGTCCGCCGATGCGGCGGCCTCCACCAGCGGCGATGATCATTCCTGCGATCCGGTTCAGCTGTGCCCCCTCGACCAGGGGGACGGACCGGGCGCAGCCGCGTCCGGTCCGTCCCGTCGTACGCACAACGGACCCAACGAGCGCCCCCGCGAGCGGGTAGCGGGGCAAATCGGAGAATTGGCCGGCTATGCGGCGTCGGCGTAGCAGTCGACGATGGACAGGTCCAGCGGGAACCGCACCGGCGTGTCGCCGAAGAGCAGCGCGGTGGCCCGGGCGCCGGCGTCGGTGACCGCCGCCGCGACCGCCTCGGCCCGCTCCGCCGGGCAGTGCACCATCACCTCGTCGTGCTGGAAGAAGACCAGCTCCGCTCCGGTGCCGGCCAGCTCCGTGCGGAGCGTGGCCAGCAGCGTGGAGGCCCACTCGGCGGCGGTGGCCTGGATGACGAAGTTGCGGGTGAACCGGCCCCGCGAGCGGGCCGCCCGGGCGCGCGGCCCCTGCGGGTCGGTGCCGGCCTCCGGATCCGCGCCCTCCCCGTCGGCGAAGCCCATCGACCCCGGCGGGCAGGTACGCCCCAGCCATGACCGCACCAGCCCGCCCGCCTCGCCGGTGCGGGCGGCCGCCTCGACGTACCCGAACGCGGTCGGGTAGTTCCGCTTCAGCACCGCAAGGGCGGGCAGGGCCGCGCCGCCGGTCTGCCCGTACATGGCGCCGAGCAGGGCCACCTTGGCCCGGGGCCGGTCACCGGCGAAGGCGTCCCGGGCGAGGGCGGCGTAGAGGTCGCCGGCGCCGCCGGCCGCGGCCAGCCGCTCGTCCCCGGAGACCGCGGCGAGCACCCGCGGCTCGAGCTGACCGGCGTCGGCCACCACGAACGTCCACCCCGGGTCGGCCACCACCGCACGTCGGATCACCTTGGGGATCTGCAGGGCACCGCCGCCCCGGGTGGCCCAGCGGCCGGAGACCACGCCGCCCGGGACGTACTCGGGGTGGAAGCGACCGGCCGACACCCAGGCGTCGCGCCAGGCCCAGCCGTGCGCCGTCCAGATCCGGTAGAGCTCCTTGTATTCCAGGACCAGCGGCACCGCCGGGTGCTCCACTCCGCGCAGCACCCACGCCCGGGTGTTCGGCAGCTCCACCCCCGCCCGGGCGAACGCCTTGAGCAGCTCCGCCGGGGAGTCGGCGTGCAGTTGGCGGACGCCGAACGCCGCGGCTCACCGTGACCGCGACGGCCAGGCCGAACTTCACCAGGGCCCACCGCGTCCGGCCGACGCCCTGCGTCCAGGCGAACCGGTGCGTGCC
>NZ_JBSGJR010000068.1:0-18555 GCF_053605645.1 Micromonospora sp. NPDC003776 | reverse complement strand
ACACTCCTTCCCCCCACGACGCTCTACCGATCCCGCGGCCCGGCCGGCGCTGGTGCTGGCCGCCGTCGCCGCCGGCGCGGGGGTGACGGCCGTCTTCGCCGGCTGGCTCGCGCCGGTGCTGGTGGCCGGGCTGGTCTGCGTGGCCCTGCTGGTCCGCCCGCTCGGCCTCGCCGCCGGCGCCGCGCTCCGCCCGGTCGGCCGGGACTGGCGCACGCTCTGGGGCTTCGCGCTGCCCAGGGCCGCCTCCGCCGCCATCGACGCCAGCAGCATGTGGCTGACCGTGCTGCTCACCGCCGCCCTCGCCGACCAGGCGGAGGCCGGGGTGATCGGCGCGGTGGGCCGGTACGCCCTGGCCGGGCTGCTCGTCATGCAGGGCCTGCGGGTGGCCGTCGCGCCGCAACTGTCCCGCCTGCTCGGGCAGGGCCGCAGCGCCGAGGCGGCCATGATCTACCGGCGGATCACGAGTGTGATCATCGCGCTGTCCTGGCCCGGTTACCTGCTGCTGGCGATCTTCGCGCCGGGTTTCCTGCTGCTCTTCGGCACGGAGTTCACGGCCGGCGCCACCGCCATGGCGGTGCTCGCCGTCGGCATGATGGTCAACTCCGGTACCGGCATCGTGCAGACCATGCTGCTGATGAGCGGCAGCAGCGGAAGACACCTGCTGGCCGCCGCCACCGGGCTGGCGCTCAACGTCGGACTGGCCGTGCTGCTGATTCCACCGTACGGCGCGCTCGGCGGGGCGCTGGCCTGGACGGCCGGCATCGTCGTGGAGAACGTGATCGCCGCCCTGGCCGCTCGCCGGGTGGTCGGGGAACCCCTGATCACGCGCGGGGTGCTGGGTGCCGCGGTGGTCTCGGCGGCGGCCACCGCCACCGTGGCCGGCGGCGCGGCGGCGGTGGCCGGCCGGGGAGTGGCCGGACTCTCCCTCACCCTCGGGGTCGCGGCGCTGCTCGCCGTCGCGCTGCTGCTGCACCCCGGAGTACGCCGACGGCTGCGGACCACCGTGCCCGTCCTGCTGGGGCGGGCACCACGATGACGAGGAGGACAGCATGGCGACGCTGCGGGACCGGGTGAAGGCGCTGGCACCCGCGCCGCTGGTGAGCGGGGTGCGCAGCTCGCTGGTGCGGTACGGGGAACGCACCAGCGACCGGCGCCCGCTGCCGGACTTCCTCATCGTCGGCACCAAGCGCGGCGGCACCACCTCGCTCTGGCGCTACCTGCTGGCGCACCCGCTGGTGCCCCGGCTCTTCCCGGCCTGGAACACCAAGACCTCGCACTACTTCGAGGACACCTTCGACCGGGGCGAGGCGTGGTACCGCTCGCACTTCCCCACCCGTCGGCAGCGGGAGGCCCTGGAACGCCGGCACGGTGGGCCGACCCGTGTGGGGGAGGCCGCGCCGCTGTACATGTTCCATCCGCTGGCGCCCGGACGGGTCGCCGACCTGATCCCGGCGGTGAAGCTGATCGTGCTGCTGCGCGACCCGGTGGAGCGGGCGTACTCGCACTGGAAGGAGCGGCGGAGCGAGGGGGTGGAGCCCCTCGGTTTCGCCGAGGCACTGGCCGCCGAGGAGGAGCGGACGGCGGGGGAGCGGGCCAAGCTGCTCGCCGACCCGACGTACGTCAGCAACGCCTACGACTGGTACAGCTACCGGGCCCGGGGCCGCTACCTGGAGCACCTGGAGCCCTGGCTGGACCGGTTCGACCCGGCGCAGTTGCTGATCCTGCCCAGCGAGACGCTGTACCGGGAGCCGGCCGCCACCTACGCCCGGGTGCTGGAGTTCCTCGACCTGCCGCCGTTCCGGCTCGACCGGTACGAGGTGTTCAACGACCGGCGCAGCAGCGCTATGGAGCCGGCGATCCGGGACGAGCTGACCCGGTACTACGCGCCGTACAACCGGGCCCTCGCCGACCGGCTGGGCATGACCTTCGACTGGGCGGGCTGACCGGGGCCCGGCGGCACCCGCCCCGCCAGGCGGACGCCCGTGTCCGCAGGGCGGGACGGGACGGGCGGCGCATCGGGGCAACCACCGGGCGTGACAGACTGACCGCTGTGTTGCGCTGGTTGACCGCAGGTGAATCGCACGGACCCGCCCTCGTCGCGCTGCTCGAGGGGGTGCCCGCCGGCATCGAGCTGACCACCGGGGAGATCGCCGGTGAGCTGGCCCGGCGCCGGCTCGGCTACGGCCGGGGCGCCCGGATGTCGTTCGAGCAGGACGAGGTCGAGGTCATCGGCGGGCTGCGGCACGGCGTGACGATCGGCAGCCCGGTGGCGATCCGGGTGGGCAACTCCGAGTGGCCCAAGTGGCAGACCGTGATGGCCGCCGACCCGGTCGACGCGGACGAGCTGGCCGGGCAGGCCCGCAACGCCCCGCTCACCCGGCCCCGGCCGGGCCACGCCGACCTGGCCGGCATGCAGAAGTACGGCCACATCGACGCCCGGCCGATCCTGGAACGGGCCAGCGCCCGGGAGACCGCCGCCCGGGTCGCCGTCGGCACGGTCGCCAAGGCCCTGGTCAAGCAGGCCCTCGGCATCGACATCGTGTCGCACGTGGTGGAGCTGGGTCCGGTGGCCGCGAAGCCGGGCCTGCGGCCCACCCCGGAGGACGCGGTCCGGATCGACGCCGACCCGCTGCGCTGCCTCGACCCGGAGGCCAGCGCCCGGATGGTGGCCGAGGTCGACGCCGCGAAGAAGGCCGCCGACACCCTGGGCGGCGTGGTCGAGGTGCTCGCGTACGGGGTGCCGCCGGGCCTGGGCAGCCACGTGCAGTGGGACCGCAAGCTCGACGCCCGGCTGGCCACCGCGCTCATGTCGATCCAGGCGATCAAGGGAGTGGAGATCGGGGACGGCTGGCAGCAGGCCCGCTCCCGCGGCTCCGCCGCGCACGACGAGATCATTCCCACCGCCACCGGCGTGCGCCGGGTGACCGACCGGGCCGGTGGCCTGGAGGGCGGCATCACCACCGGCGAGCCGCTGCGGGTGAAGGCGGCGATGAAGCCGATCTCCTCGCTGAACCGGGCACTGTCCACCGTCGACGTCACCACCGGCGAGCCGGCTACCGCGATCAACCAGCGGTCGGACGTCTGCGCGGTGCCGGCCGCGGCGGTGGTCGCCGAGGCGATGGTGGCCCTGGTGCTGGCCGAGGCGGCGGTGGAGAAATTCGGCGGCGACTCGATCGCCGAGATGCGCCGCAACCTGACCAGCTACCTCGACAACCTGGTGATCCGATGAGCACCCGGCCGGTCTGCGTGCTGGTGGGGGCGCCGGGCTCCGGCAAGACCACGGTCGGCGAGGCGCTCGCCGCGACGCTCGGGGTCGCCTTCCGGGACACCGACGCCGACATCGAGGCGCTGGCCGGCAAGCCGATCCCGGAGATCTTCGTGGACGAGGGCGAGGAGCACTTCCGTACCCTCGAACGGGCCGCGGTGGCGGCGGCGCTGGCCGGGCACCCGGGGGTGCTCGCCCTCGGCGGCGGTGCGGTCCTCGCCGAGGACAACCGGGCGGCGCTGATCGGCCACACGGTGGTGCACCTGTCGGTGGAGCTGCCCGACGCGGTCAAGCGGGTCGGCCTGGGCGCGGGGCGCCCGCTGCTGGCGCTCAACCCGAGGGCCACGCTCAAGCACCTGATGGAGCAGCGCCGCCCGCTCTACGCCGAGGTGGCGACCGCGACCGTGGTCACCGACGGGCGTACCCCGGAGGAGATTGCGGCCGAGATCGCCGCCCTGCTCAAGCCCTGACCCCGGCGGGCCGGGGCGCCGGTCGCCGGGGCGTCCGGTCCGGCCGCCAGGTCACCGGCCCGGTCGCCGGGACGTCGACCAGCAGATTCGCGTAGAGCAGTTGGGCGATCGTGGCGTGCGCGGCGACGGCGGCGCCGAGCGCGACGAGGCGTACCGGCACCCGGGGGCGGTGCGGACCGGGATCCGGCCCGGCGATCGACCAGGCGAAGAGGTAGCCGCTGAGCAGGAAGTGCGCGTGCACCACGTCGTGCAGGAGCGGACTGGCCAGGGTGGCCCGGTACAGCGGGGTGAGGTAGAGCAGCCAGAGCCCGCCCGCGGTGAGCAGCAGACCGGTCGCCGGATGGCCGAGCACCGTGGCGACCGGGTGCCGCAGCAGGCGCACCACCCGGCGGCCGGCCGGTGGGCGCAGCGTACGCAGCACCAGGGTGCCGGGCGCGCCGAGCACCAGCGCCGGCGGCGCCAGCATGCCGAGCAGCAGGTGTTGCCAGGTGTGCCCGACGAAGCCGGCGGCGGGCCAGCGCAGCCCCGCGGCCACCAGCACGGCGCCCAGCCCGAAGGCGACGGTCCGCCCGGGGGACCAGCCCGGTCGGCCGGGGGCCCGCTGCCGCAACGCCGCGGCCAGGTAGACCCAGAACAGCAGCAGGGGTACGAGGGCGGTCGGCGGGAAGCCGCCGTCGGGATGTCCCGCGTGCGCGAGGGTCACCGCCGGTCGGTCGCACAGACGTCGACGGCGGCGGCCCGGCGCTGGATCGACCAGCCGACCGCGACCAGCACCGCCCCGAGCAGCAGGAACCCGCGGTCCCACCAGAGCTGCTGCGGTCCGCCGTGCACGTGGTGGATGCCGAGCAGGTGGTGGTCCACGATCCCCTCGACGAGGTTGAACAGGCCCCAGCCGACCAGCGTCCAGCCCCAGAGCGCGGGTGACCGCCACAGCCGGCCCCGGGAGCGGGTCACCCGGGAGTAGAGCAGCGCCAGGCCGGTCAGGACGGCCACCCAGGTGACCACGTGGAAGAGGCCGTCCCACAGGGTGTTCATCCGCAACCCGGGCACGGTGTCCACCGGATAGTCCTTGATGCCGACGTGGTCGGTGGCGGTGCTGCTGAGCATGTGGTGCCACTGGAGCACCTGGTGCAGCAGGATCCCGTCGACGAAGCCGCCCAGCCCGACGCCGAGGATGATGCCGGGCAGCCGGATGCGGGCGTTGCCGGCCATCGGGCGGGTCATCCGCGGTCTCCCTCTGTCGGCGGCCCTTCCCGGCCGCCGTACCCGGTGCCTTCAGGGACAAACGTGCCAGGGAGTGGACAGTCGCCCCGTGCGAGCCGCCCGCTCGACTAGGCTGCCCGCGATGGACGAGGTGACCCGGATCCCGGTCGGCGGCGAACGGCCGTACGAGGTGCTGGTGGGACGCGATCTGCTGGACCCGCCGCCGCGGCTGCTGCCCGGCGCCGAACGGGTGGCGTTCCTGCACGCGCCCCCGCTCAAGGCCCTGGCCGAAGGGCTCGCCGAGCGGGTCCGCGCGGCCGGCGTGGCGCCGCTGCTGATGGAGGTGCCGGACGCCGAGTCCGGCAAGCACATCGACGTGGCCGCGGCCTGCTGGGACCGGCTCGGCGAGGCGGGCTTCACGCGTACCGACGCGGTGGTCGGGGTGGGCGGCGGCGCCGTCACCGACCTGGCCGGCTTCGTGGCCGCCTGCTGGCTGCGCGGGGTGCGCTGGGTGCCGGTGGCGACCTCGCTGCTGGGCATGGTCGACGCGGCCGTCGGCGGCAAGACCGGGATCAACACGGCGGCCGGCAAGAACCTGGTCGGCGCCTTCCACCCGCCGGCCGGGGTGATCTGCGACCTGGCCACCCTGGACAGCCTGCCCCCGGTCGACCTGGCCGCCGGCATGGCCGAGGTGGTCAAGTGCGGGTTCATCGCCGACCCGGTGATCCTGGAGCTGGTCGAGCGGGACCCGGCCGCCGCGCTCGACCCGACCGGGCCGGTGGCCCGGGAGCTGATCGAGCGGGCCGTCCGGGTCAAGGCGGACGTGGTCTCCGGCGACCTGCGCGAGTCCGGGGTGCGCGAGGTGCTCAACTACGGGCACACCCTGGCCCACGCGATTGAGAAGGTGGAGGGCTACCGCTGGCGGCACGGGCACGCGGTCGCGGTGGGCCTGGTCTACGCGGCCACCCTGGCCCGGCTCGCCGGCCGGCTGGACGCGGCCACCGCCGACCGGCACCGGGCGGTGGTCGCCGCCCTCGGCCTGCCCACCGGCTACCGGGCGGACGCCTGGCCGGAGCTGCTCGCCACGATGCGGGTGGACAAGAAGGCCCGGGGGAACACCCTGCGGTTCGTGGTGCTGGACGGGCTGGCCCGGCCGGCGATCCTGGAGGGCCCGCCGGACGAGCTGCTGCACCAGGCGTACGAGGAGATCAGCGCGTGAGGGTCTATGTGCTCAACGGGCCGAACCTGGGCCGGCTCGGCACCCGCCAGGTCGACGTCTACGGCGTGACCAGCTACGCCGACCTGGTGAACCTGTGCGTGGACACCGGCCGCGAGCTGGGGCTGGACGTGGTGGTCCGGCAGACCGACGCCGAGCACGAGCTGCTCGGCTGGCTGCACCAGGCGGCCGACGAGGAAGCGGCGGTGGTGCTCAACCCGGCGGCCTGGTCGCACTACTCGATCGCCGTCCGGGACGCCTGCGCGATGCTCCGCGGCCCGCTGGTCGAGGTGCACATCTCCAACATCCACGCCCGGGAGGAGTTCCGGCACCACTCGGTGCTCTCCGCGGTGGCCACCGGGGTGATCTGTGGCCTCGGCGTGGACGGCTACCGGCTGGCCCTGCACCACCTGGTCACCCGCCGCCCCACCGGCGCCTGAGCCGGCCCCCGCCCGCGCCCGGCCCCGTCCGCGCCCGGCCCGGCCCGCGCCCGGCCCCGTCCGCGCCCGGCCCCGGCGGCGATCCGCTCCGTCCGCGCCGGGCCCGTCCGCGCCCGGCTCCGTCCGCGCCGGCCCGTCCGTGCCCGGCCCGTCGGCGACCCGTCCCCTTCGTGCCCGGCGACGGTTGCGCTCGGTGGTCGCCGCCTTCGTCGCTCTCCGTCATCGGCCCGGCGGCTCCGGCGGGCCTCCTTCGCTGCCTTTGCTCTGCTTCAACCCACGCAACACCGCGCTGAGCTGCGGTGCGGCGGCCCGCGATGATCCGACTGCGGCCGGGGCCCGTCACGATCCGTGCCTGTTGCGTCCGTTGAAGCAGAGCAAAGGCGGCGCCGGGGTGGGGCCGGGGTGGCCGGTGCGGTCGCTCTGAGTGATGTTCGGCACGCCCGCCAGGTGTGGGCGGGGGTGGCCGGTCGCGGTGGCGCGCAGCGCGGCGGCCCCGGTTCGACACAGCTAGTAGACTTTCCAGGTCTGTCCGCCAATTGATGATCAAGGCAGGAAATGGCCACCACCAACGACCTCAAGAACGGCCTGGTACTCAACCTCGACGGCGAGCTGTGGGCCGTCGTCGAGTTCCAGCACGTCAAGCCCGGTAAGGGTGGCGCGTTCGTCCGTACCACGCTGAAGAACGTGCTCTCCGGCAAGGTGGTCGACAAGACCTTCAACGCGGGCACCAAGGTCGACACCGCGACCGTCGACAAGCGCACCATGCAGTACCTCTACGCCGACGGCGAGGACTACGTCTTCATGGACCTGGAGACGTTCGACCAGATCACCGTCCCCGGCGGCACCGTCGGCGAGGCGGCCAACTACCTCCTTCCCGAGGCCGAGGCGACCGTCGCCACCCACGAGGGCGTGCCGCTCTACATCGAGCTGCCGACCTCCGTGGTGCTCGAAATCACCTACACCGAGCCCGGCCTGCAGGGCGACCGGTCGACCGGCGGCAACAAGCCGGCCACCGTCGAGACCGGCGCGACCGTGCAGGTGCCGCTCTTCATCACCACCGGCGAGAAGATCAAGGTCGACACCCGCGACGGCCGTTACCTCGGCCGAGCCTGATGGCTGAGGGTCCCAAGCAGCAGATGCCGGCGCGCCGCAAGGCGCGCAAGCGGGCGCTGGACGTGCTCTTCGAGGCCGACCTGCGGGACCGGCCCCCGGTCGAGGTGCTCGCCGGCTACATCGAGCGGATCGAGAAGCCCCGCCCGGAGCACCTGGGTTACGCGGTGAGCCTGGTGGAGGGGGTCGCGGCGCACCTCGACCGGATCGACGAGGTGATCGCCAGCTACGCCGAGGGGTGGACGCTGGACCGGATGCCGGTGGTCGACCGCAACCTCGCTCGGATCGCCGTCTACGAGCTGCTCTACGTCGACGAGATCGACGACGCGGTGGCGATCAGCGAGGCCGTCGAGCTGGCCCGCCAGATGTCGACCGACGACTCGCCGCGCTTCCTCAACGGCCTGCTCGGCCGGATCGCCGAGTACGCCACCCGCTGAGGCTACGAACGACAGACACCGAGGGCCCGTGCCGGACGGCACGGGCCCTCGGTGTGCGACAGCGGTTTCGGTCAGGACGCGAAGAACGCGCGCGGGTCGGCGACCAGCACACCGTGCTCGGTGAGCCGCTCGATCAGGCCGGACGGCGAGGCGTCGTAGACGATGGCCAGGGCGCGCAGGTCGTCGGCGCGGATGGAGAGCACCCGGCCGTTGTAGTCGCCGCGCTGCTGCTGGATGGCGCGGGCGTACCGGGCGACGTAGGCCAGGTCCTCGGAGGCCTCGTCGTAGAGCCGCTCCAGGTCCAGGACGATCTTGCTGGTGGGCTCGTGCCGCACCCCGCTGCCGTCGGGCAGCAGCTCCGAGACGGGAACGCGGTAGAAGTCGGCCAGCTCCGCCAGGCGGGACACGGTGACGGCGCGGTCGCCACGCTCGTACGAGCCGACCACCACGGCCTTCCACCGCCCGTTCGACTTCTCCTCCACCCCCTGCAGGGACAGGCCCTGCTGCTGGCGGATGGAGCGCAGGCGGGCGCCCAGCGACTTGGCGTATTCAGAGGGCATTCGGACACTCCCAGTGCTGCTCGGGGTTCTCCCAGCTATCGCTACGGAGCGTGACGGTACGGGGATTGCGACACGCGGTCAAGTGTTCGAGACGGCCTGGTGTGCGAGCACGCGAGACTTGTCCGCATTTCTCCACCCTGACCCGGGGGTCAGTACCGGCGGCGGTCGGCCGGGTGACCGCTGGTAACGTGGCGTGAAGCCCCGGTCCGGGCCGTACGCGGCCCGCCCGGTCATCCAGACGTCCTTTAACGACCCGTCCCGTGAGGCGGGGAAGGAGGTCCGCCGTGGCCTACCCACCGGCTGCCCACTCGTCGCCGCCGCGACAACCCTCGGTGAAGGTGATCCTCGCCGCCGCCGACGTGTCGCGGGTGGTCGACCGCATCGCCCACCAGATCCTGGAGAAGACCCAGGGCGCCGCCGACACCGTGCTGCTCGGCATCCCCACCCGGGGCGTGCCCCTGGCGCGGCGGCTGGCCGCCCGGATCAGCACCTTCGAGGACGTCACCGTCCCGGTCGGTGTGCTGGACATCACCCTCTACCGCGACGACCTGCGCCGGCACGCCACCCGCGCGGTCGGCCCGACCGACCTGCCGGCCGACGGGATCGACGGCAGGCGGGTGATCCTCGTCGACGACGTGCTCTTCTCCGGCCGTACCGTGCGGGCCGCCCTCGACGCCCTGAGCGACGTCGGCCGCCCGGCCTCCGTGCAGCTCGCCGTCCTGGTCGACCGCGGCCACCGCCAGCTGCCCATCCGCGCCGACTACGTCGGCAAGAACATCCCGACCGCGCTCGCCGAGAGCGTCAAGGTCACCCTCGCCGAGACCGACGGCACCGACGAGGTCAAGCTGTACGGGGGGACCCGCTCATGATCCGTCACCTGCTCTCCGGCGCGGACCTGGACGCGGCCACCGCCACCCAGATCCTGGACACCGCCGCCGAGATGGCCACCGTCGCCGGCCGCGAGGTCAAGAAGCTCCCCGCCCTGCGCGGCCGGACCGTGGTCAACCTCTTCTACGAGGACTCCACCCGGACCCGGATCTCGTTCGAGGCCGCCGCCAAGCGGCTCAGCGCCGACGTGATCAACTTTTCGGCCAAGGGCTCCAGCGTGGCCAAGGGCGAGAGCCTGAAGGACACGGCGCTCACCCTCCAGGCCATGGGGGCCGACGCGGTGGTCGTCCGGCACCCCGCCTCCGGCGCCCCGCACCGGCTGGCCAACTGGGTCGACGGGTCGGTGGTCAACGCCGGCGACGGCACCCACGAGCACCCCACCCAGGCGCTGCTCGACGCGTACACGATGCGCTCCCGGCTGGGCCGGCTCGCCGGCCTGCACGTGGCGATCGTCGGCGACGTGCTGCACTCCCGGGTGGCCCGCTCCAACGTGCTGCTGCTGTCCACCCTGGGCGCCAAGGTCACCCTGGTCGGCCCGCCCACCCTCATCCCCGTCGACATCTCGGCCGCGCTCGCCCCCGGCACCGACGTCTCCTACGACCTCGACGCCGTTCTTCCCGGTGTGGACGTGGTGATGATGCTGCGGGTGCAGCGGGAGCGGATGGGTGACTCCTACTTCCCCTCGGCCCGCGAGTACGCCCGCCGCTACGGGCTGGACGGGCCGCGCATGCGCCGGCTGCCGGAGCACGCCATCGTCATGCACCCCGGCCCGATGAACCGGGGCATGGAGATCACGCCCGAGGTGGCCGACTCGCCCCGCTCCACCATCGTCGAACAGGTCGCCAACGGGGTCTCCGTGCGGATGGCCGTCCTCTACCTGCTGCTCGGAGGGAACAACCGGTGACCGCGTACCTGATCAAGAACGTCAGCGTGGTCGGCGCCGAGCCGACCGACCTGCTGATCCGCGACGGCGTCGTGGCGCAGACCGGCGCGGGGCTGACCGCGCCCGACGCCACCGTGCTCGACGCAACCGGCCTGGTCGCCCTGCCCGGCCTGGTCGACCTGCACACCCACCTGCGCGAGCCGGGCCGGGAGGACGCCGAGACCGTCGAGTCCGGCTCCCGGGCGGCGGCGCTGGGCGGCTACACGGCGGTCTGCGCGATGGCGAACACCTCGCCGGTGGCCGACACCGCCGGCGTGGTCGAGCAGGTCTGGCGGCTCGGCCGGGAGGCCGGGCTGGTCGACGTGCAGCCGATCGGGGCGGTCACCGTCGGGCTGGCCGGGGAGCGCCTGGCCGAGCTGGGCGCGATGGCCGACTCGGCGGCCCGGGTGCGGATCTTCTCCGACGACGGGCACTGCGTCGCCGACCCGAAGCTGATGCGCCGCGCCCTGGAGTACGTGAAGGCGTTCGACGGGGTGATCGCCCAGCACGCCGAGGAGCCCCGGCTCACCGAGGGCGCGCAGATGCACGAGGGTGAGGTCTCCACCCGGCTCGGGCTGACCGGCTGGCCGGCGGTCGCCGAGGAGGCGATCATCGCCCGGGACGTGCTGCTGGCCGAGCACGTCGGCAGCCGGCTGCACATCTGCCACGTCTCCACCGCCGGCAGCGTCGAGGTGCTCCGGCACGCCAAGGCGCGCGGGGTCAAGGTCACCGCCGAGGTGACCCCGCACCACCTGCTGCTGACCGACGAGAAGGCCACCACCTACGACCCGGTCTACAAGGTCAACCCGCCGCTGCGGACCGCGAGCGACGTGGCCGCGCTCCGGGCGGCCCTGGCCGAGGGCGTGCTCGACATCATCGCGACCGACCACGCCCCGCACGCCGTGGAGGACAAGGAGTGCGAGTGGGCGTACGCCCGGCCGGGCATGCTCGGCCTGGAGACGGCGCTCTCCATCGCCCTGGACGTGCTCGGCCCGCAGTGGGACCTCATCGCCGAGCGGATGTCCCGCGCCCCGGCGCGGATCGCCGGCCTGGAGGGGCACGGCGTCGACCCCGCCCCGGGGGTACCGGCCAACCTGACCCTGGTCGACCCGGCCGCCCGCCGCGTCATCGAACCGGCGGAGCTGGCCAGCTGCAGTCGCAACACCCCGTACGCCCGCATGACGCTGCCGGGTCGCATCGTGGCGACCTTCCTGCGCGGCGAGCCGACGGTCCTGGACGGAAAGGCTGTCAAGTAAATGGCGAAGCGCAGAAGCGCGATCCTCGTCCTGGAGGACGGGCGCACCTTCCCCGGTGAGGCGTACGGCAGCGTCGGGGAGACCTTCGGCGAGGCCGTCTTCAACACCGGCATGACCGGCTACCAGGAGACCCTCACCGACCCCTCGTACCACCGCCAGGTGGTGGTACAGACCGCGCCGCACATCGGCAACACCGGGGTGAACGACGAGGACGACGAGTCCGGCCGGATCTGGGTGGCCGGGTACGTGGTCCGCGACCCGGCCCGGATCGGCTCCAACTGGCGGGCCACCGGCGGCCTGGAGGACCGGCTCGCCGCCGAGGGCGTGGTCGGCATCAGCGGCGTCGACACCCGGGCGCTCACCCGGCACCTGCGCGAGCGCGGCGCCATGCGGGTCGGCATCTCCAGCGTCGACGACGACCCGCGCGCCCTGTTGGAGCGGGTCCGCCGCTCCCCGCAGATGGTCGGCGCCGACCTCTCCGCCGAGGTGACCACCGCCGAGCCGTACGTGGTCGAGGCGCAGGGGGAGCACCGCTTCACCGTCGCGGCGCTCGACCTGGGCATCAAGCGCAACGTGCCGCGCCGGCTCGCCGCGCGCGGCGTCACCACCCACGTGCTGCCCGCCGGCTCCACCATCGAGGACCTGCTCGCCACCGGCGCCGACGCGGTCTTCTTCTCGCCCGGCCCGGGGGACCCGGCCACCGCCACCGGGCCGGTGACGCTGGCCCGGGAGGTGCTGACCCGGCGGATCCCGCTGTTCGGCATCTGCTTCGGCAGCCAGATCCTCGGCCGGGCGCTCGGCTTCGGCACCTACAAGCTGGGCTACGGCCACCGCGGCATCAACCAGCCGGTGCTCGACCGGGTGACCGGCAAGGTCGAGGTGACCAGCCACAACCACGGCTTCGCGGTCGAGGTGCCCGGTGCGGCGCACGGCGCGGTCGTCCCCGACCAGGTGATCGACACCGAGTTCGGCGGCGTCCAGGTGTCCCATGTCTGCCTCAATGACAACGTGGTCGAGGGGCTGCGGGCCAAGGACGTGCCCGCCTTCACCGTCCAGTACCACCCGGAGGCGGCGGCCGGCCCGCACGACGCGGACTACCTGTTCGACCGTTTCGCCGAGCTCATCGAAGGCGGAAAGAATGCCTAAGCGGACCGACCTCAAGCACGTCCTGGTGATCGGCTCCGGGCCGATCGTGATCGGGCAGGCCTGCGAGTTCGACTACTCCGGCACCCAGGCCTGCCGGGTGCTGCGCAGCGAGGGGATCCGGGTCAGCCTGGTCAACTCCAACCCGGCGACCATCATGACCGACCCGGAGTTCGCCGACGCCACCTACGTCGAGCCGATCACCCCGGAGTTCGTCGAGCTGGTCATCGCCAAGGAGCGCCCCGACGCGCTGCTGCCCACCCTGGGCGGGCAGACCGCGCTGAACACCGCGGTCGCCCTGCACGAGGCCGGCGTGCTGGAGAAGTACGGCGTCGAGCTGATCGGCGCGAACATCGAGGCGATCAACCGGGGCGAGGACCGGCAGCTGTTCAAGGACATCGTGGCCAAGGCCGGCGTACGCCTGGGTCTGGCCGACCCGTCCTCGCTGGTGCCCCGCTCGCGGGTCTGCCACTCGATGGACGAGGTCCGCGACACCGTCGGCGAGCTGGGCCTGCCGGTGGTGATCCGGCCGTCGTTCACGATGGGCGGCCTCGGCTCCGGCATGGCCCACACCGACGAGGACCTGACCCGGATCGCCGGCGCCGGGCTGGCCGCCAGCCCGGTGCACGAGGTGCTCATCGAGGAGAGCGTGCTCGGCTGGAAGGAGTACGAGCTCGAACTGATGCGCGACCGGCACGACAACGTGGTGGTCGTCTGCTCGATCGAGAACGTCGACCCGATGGGCGTGCACACCGGCGACAGCGTCACCGTCGCCCCGGCGATGACCCTCACCGACCGGGAGTACCAGCGGCTGCGTGACCTCGGCATCGCGGTGCTGCGCGAGGTCGGCGTCGACACCGGCGGCTGCAACATCCAGTTCGCGGTGAACCCGGCCGACGGCCGGATCGTTGTGATCGAGATGAACCCCCGGGTGTCCCGCTCCTCGGCCCTCGCGTCGAAGGCCACCGGCTTCCCGATCGCCAAGATCGCCGCGAAGCTGGCCATCGGCTACACCCTGGACGAGATCCCCAACGACATCACGCTGAAGACCCCGGCGGCGTTCGAGCCGACCCTGGACTACGTGGTGGTGAAGATCCCCCGGTTCGCGTTCGAGAAGTTCCCCGGCGCGGACCCGGAGCTGACCACCACCATGAAGTCGGTCGGCGAGGCGATGAGCCTCGGTCGGAACTTCACCGAGGCGCTGAACAAGGCGATGCGCTCGATGGAGACGAAGCGCAGCGGGTTCTGGACCCAGCCGGACCCGGCCGGCGCGACGAAGGAGAACACCCTCGCCGCGCTGCGCATGCCGCACGACGCCCGGCTGTACACGGTCGAGCGGGCGCTGCGCCTGGGCGCGTCGATCGCCGAGGTGGCCGAGGCGTCCGGCGGGATGGACCCGTGGTTCCTGGACCAGATCGCCGCGCTGGTGGAGCTGCGCGCCGAGATCGTCGACGCCCCGGTGCTCGACGCCGACCTGCTGCGCCGGGCCAAGCGGGCCGGCCTCTCCGACCGGCAGCTGGCCGCGCTCCGCCCGGAGCTGGCCGCCGAGGACGGGGTACGCACCCTGCGCCACCGGCTCGGCGTCCGGCCGGTCTACAAGACCGTGGACACCTGCGCCGCGGAGTTCGAGGCGACCACGCCGTACCACTACTCGACGTACGACCAGGAGACCGAGGTCGCGCCCTCGGCCCGGCCCAAGGTGATCATCCTCGGCTCCGGGCCGAACCGGATCGGGCAGGGCATCGAGTTCGACTACTCCTGCGTGCACGCCGTGATGGCGCTGCGGGAGGTGGGCTACGAGACGGTCATGGTCAACTGCAACCCGGAGACCGTCTCCACCGACTACGACACCGCCGACCGGCTCTACTTCGAGCCGTTGACCTTCGAGGACGTCCTCGAGGTGTGGCACGCCGAGGACTCCTCCGGCAAGGCCGCCGGCGGTCCCGGCGTGGTCGGGGTGGTCGTGCAGCTCGGCGGGCAGACCCCGCTCGGCCTGGCCCAGCGGCTCAAGTACGCCGGCGTGCCGATCGTCGGCACCTCGCCCGAGTCGATCCACCTGGCCGAGGAGCGCGGCGCGTTCGGCGCCGTGCTGGCCCGGGCCGGGCTGCGCGCCCCGGCGCACGGCATGGCCACCTCGTACGACGAGGCGAAGGCGATCGCCGACGAGATCGGCTACCCGGTGCTGGTCCGCCCGTCGTACGTGCTCGGCGGGCGGGGCATGGAGATCGTCTACGACGACGCCACGCTGCGCGACTACATCGGCCGGGCCACCGACATCTCGCCCGACCACCCGGTGCTGGTGGACCGGTTCCTCGACGACGCCATCGAGATCGACGTGGACGCGCTGGTCGACGCCGAGGGCGACGTCTACCTCGGCGGGGTGATGGAGCACATCGAGGAGGCCGGCATCCACTCCGGCGACTCGTCCTGTGCGCTGCCGCCGATCACCCTGGCCGGGTCGCATCTGACCCAGGTCCGCCGCTACACCGAGGCGATCGCCCGGGGCGTCGGGGTGAAGGGCCTGCTCAACGTCCAGTACGCGCTCCAGGGCGACATGCTCTACGTGCTGGAGGCGAACCCGCGCGCCTCCCGGACCGTGCCGTTCGTCTCCAAGGCCACGGCGGTGCCGCTGGCCAAGGCGGCGGCCCGGATCGCGCTCGGCGCCACCATCGCCGAGCTGCGCGCCGAGCGGATGCTGCCGCCCACCGGGGACGGCGGCACCATGCCCGCCGACGCCCCGATCGCGGTGAAGGAGGCGGTGCTGCCGTTCAAGCGGTTCCGCACCCCGTCGGGCAAGGGCATCGACGTGCTGCTCGGCCCGGAGATGAAGTCCACCGGCGAGGTGATGGGCATCGACACCGGCTTCGGCCAGGCCTTCGCCAAGTCGCAGGCGGCCGCGTACGGGTCGTTGCCGACCGCCGGCAAGATCTTCGTCTCGGTCGCCAACCGGGACAAGCGCGGCATGATCTTCCCGATCAAGCGGCTGGCCGACCTGGGCTTCGAGATCGTCGCCACCACCGGCACGGCCGAGGTGCTGCGCCGGCACGGCATCGCCTGCGAGCAGATCCGCAAGCACTACGAGTCGGGTCAGGGCGAGGACGCGGTGTCGCTGATCCTCGGCGGTGACGTGGCGCTGGTGGTGAACACCCCGCAGGGCTCCGGCGCGAGCGCCCGCTCGGACGGCTACGAGATCCGCAGCGCGGCGGTGACGGCGGACATCCCCTGCATCACCACCGTTCCCGGCGCCGCGGCCGCCGTCATGGGCATCGAGGCCCGCATCCGCGGCGACCTCCAGGTCCGCCCCCTCCAGGACCTCCACGCCGCCCTCCGGGCCGGCGAGTGACCGCCCCGCGTGGGTCGATCACGAAGCTGTCGCCGGCCGCCTCGGCGGGTCGCGACGACGTCGTGATCGACGGGGGCGGCCGGGGAGGGGCGGCGTGATCTTCGAGCGGGCCGTCCGGCCGGTGTTGTTCCGGGTCGGCGGTGGGGACGCGGAGGCGGCGCACGAGTGGACCCTCCGCCGGCTGGCGGCGGTCTCCGGGCGGCCGGCCCTGCTGGCGGCGCTGCGGGCGCGCTACTTCCGCTCCGCACCGCGCACGGTGTTCGGGGTGGACTTCCCGAACCCGGTCGGGCTGGCGGCCGGGATGGACAAGAACGGCGTGGTGCTGCCGGCCTGGCCGGCGCTCGGCTTCGGCTTCGTCGAGGTCGGCACGGTCACCGCGCACGCCCAGCCGGGCAACCCCCGGCCCCGGCTGTTCCGGCTGCGCGACAGCGCGGCCGTGGTCAACCGGATGGGCTTCAACAACGCCGGCGCGGAGGCCCTCGCGGCCCGGCTGGCGGCCCTGCCGCGCCCGATCGGCGTACCGCTGGGCATCTCGCTCGGCAAGTCCAAGGTGACCCCGCTGGACGAGGCGGTCGAGGACTACCTGGCCTCGTACCGGGCGCTGAAGGAGCACGGGGACTACTTCGCGGTCAACGTGTCCTCTCCGAACACGCCGGGTCTGCGCTCCCTTCAGGACCGGTCCCACCTGGACGCGCTGCTGGCGGCCCTGGTGGGGGAGAAGCCGGTGCTGGTGAAGATCGCCCCGGACCTCACCGAGCCGGCCATCGCCGAGCTGCTGGAGGTCTGCCTCGACCGCGGCGCCGCCGGGGTGATCGCCACCAACACCACCCTCGCCCGCGACGGGCTCGCCCCGGCCGACCGGGCGCGCGGCGCGGAGACCGGAGGCCTCTCCGGGCGGCCGCTGGCCGGGCGGGCCCGCGAGGTGGTCTCCTTCGTGCATCGGGAGACCGGCGGCCGGTTGCCGGTGATCGGGGTCGGCGGCATCCTCGACCCGGACGACGCGGCCCGGATGTTCGACGCCGGGGCCAGCCTGATCCAGCTCTACACCGGGTTCATCTACCGCGGCCCGGCCCTGGTCCGGTCGGCGGCCCAGGTGGCCCGCCGACGCTGACTCCCGCCGTCACGCGATCTTGCGGTTACCGCCCCGGCGCACCGGTCAATCCGGGCGGGCCGCGGACCGGAACTGCAAGATCGCGGGGGAGCGGGGAGGAAGGAGAACCGTGACGCCCGAGGAGATCCTCGCCGCTGATCGCCGGCACGTCTGGCACCCGTACGCGGCGCTGCCGCCGGCCGGCCCGCCGTACGTGGTGGACAGCGCCGAAGGCGTACGGCTGCGGCTGGCCGACGGCCGGGAGCTGGTCGACGGGATGTCGTCCTGGTGGGCGGCGATCCACGGCTACCGGCACCCGGTGCTGGACGCCGCCGTCACCGACCAGCTCGGCCGGATGAGCCACGTGATGTTCGGCGGGCTCACCCACGAGCCCGCCGTACGCCTGGCCCGGACCCTGGTCGAGCTGGCCCCGGACGGGCTGGAGCACGTCTTCCTCGCCGACTCCGGCTCGGTCAGCGTCGAGGTCGCGGTGAAGATGTGCCTGCAGTGGCAGCGCGCTACCGGGCGGCCGGAGCGGCGCCGCCTGGGCACCTGGCGGGGCGGCTACCACGGCGACACCTTCCACCCGATGAGCGTCTGCGACCCGGAGGGCGGCATGCACCACCTCTGGGGCGACGTGCTGCCCCGGCAGGTCTTCGCGCCGGTGCCGCCCGGCGGGTTCGACACCCCGCCCGACCCGGCGTACGAGGCGGCGCTGGTGGACGCGGTGGAGCGGCACGCCGACGAGCTGGCCGCAGTGATCGTCGAGCCGGTGGTCCAGGGCGCCGGCGGCATGCGCTTCCACCACCCGCACTACCTGCGGGTGCTGCGCGAGGTGACCCGGGCGCACGGCATCCTGCTCGTCTTCGACGAGATCGCCACCGGGTTCGGCCGCACCGGGACGATGTTCGCCGCCGGGCACGCCGGGGTCGCCCCGGACGTGCTCTGCGTCGGCAAGGCGCTCACCGGGGGCTACCTGACCCTGGCCGCCGCCCTGTGCACCGCCGAGGTGGCCCGGGGGATCTCCGCGACCGGGGTGCTCGCGCACGGGCCCACCTTCATGGGCAACCCGCTCGCCTGCGCGGTCGCCAACGCCTCTCTGGGCCTGCTGGCGGCCGGGGACTGGGCCGGGCAGGTCGAGAGGATCTCCGCCGGCCTGCGGGCCGGCCTGGAGCCGCTGCGGGGCGCGCCCGGGGTGCGCGACGTCCGGGT
>NZ_JBSGJR010000067.1:0-18740 GCF_053605645.1 Micromonospora sp. NPDC003776 | reverse complement strand
CGGGCGAAGCACGCCACGGGCCGCCTGTGCGGGCAGGTGCCGGCGTTGCTGCGGGCGCGGCAGGGCGCGGGCCGGCAGTCGCAGCGCTGCCGGCTGCGGCAGGTGTGGCGCGCGACGTGCCGGTGGTGGACCGGGCCGAAGGACGGGGCGGTGAAGGTGGCGAAGACGACCGGGTGCCGGCCGACCGAGGCGGGGACGCCCTTGCCGCCGGTCAGACCGCGACAGACGACTTGGTAGGCGTCGCCCCGGTAGACCCAGGCGCAGTCCGCGCACACCGATTCGCGGCGGTTGCCGCACGCCTTGTAGAGCGTGCGGTCGGGCAGCTCGTCGGTGTGCAGCTGGCCGGTGATGCGGCCGGTGTCTCGCTCGACGGCGGCGATGGTGCCGGTAAGGCGGATCGGGCGAGCACAGCCGCCGGCGGGGCGGGTGTGCTCCAGCCAGCCGGAGAACTCGGGCGAGGCGGCGCGGCGCAGGACCTGGGCGTCACGGCCGACGGCGAGACCGGGGCGGTAGATGGTGAGCGGGGTAGTGGACATGATTGTCTCCTCTTGGGGTGGCAGGACGGGAGACGAAGCACCACCAGCCGTGGACGTGTGACCGCTGGTGGTGTTCGTCGTGTCTCCTGGCACCGCCGAGAGGGCGGCTGACGCCGGAGGGCGGAATATGGTCGTGCCACTTACCGCCGATGGGTCATGTCCTTTCACGCTCGTGGACTTGGCAATTGGGGCCGGCACGGGTGGGGAGCCTGGGATATGGGCATCCGGCGGGTTGCCGCAGGCTGCCCCACCCGTGGAGCGGTGCGAATCTGGGGGCCATCGTGGACGGTAGGGAAGGCCGTGCTGGGCCGCTCAGCGGATTCGGGAGACCGGCACAGCGGCCGGTGCGATCGAGAGGCGGCGGGACGTGGCCCGCATCAGCGGCAGGAAGGCCGCTCAGCATCTCCGACGTCGAGTCCAGCGATCCGGCAGGAAGGCCGCGCTAGCGTGCTCGACGAGCGTCAGAGTAGCACCGGGTACCGACACGTCAACCCGCCGTAGTTCGGCGCTAAGTGCGGGCCCAATAGCGGTGGCGATGGCGGCGTGCTGGCCCAAGGATGGTGCCGTGGTGACCGAGAAGCTGCCGGGAATAGTGCTGGTTGACGACCTGCGCTCGTTCGTTGATGGCCGGGTGGCACAAGTTGCGCGCACCAGCAGGGCCGGTATCCAGGCGCTGGAGCGCCACCGCGGACAGCGATTGGACGAGTTGTGGCTGGATCACGACCTGGGCGAGGACGACACGATCTGGCCGGTCGTCGAGGTGTTGGAGCGGGCCGCGTTCGAGGAGCGCCCGTTCGACATCGGCGTCGTTTACGTCCACTCAGCGAACCCCGCCGGCGCTGAAAAGATCATGCAGGCGTTGCGCCGCTGCGGCTACAACGTCCGCTCAGCGGCCGGGTCACCGCATGTCGGCTACCTGGCTGAGGCCGAGTAGCAGCGGGCCAGCCAAGCCCTGGTGGCGCCAGCGGCCGCCGACCGGGGCAGCCGGCTGCCGGCCGTGTGGGAGAACTTTCCTTACGTCTATCAAGGCGGCCCTGAGCGGGCCGCACGCGCCGCCGCCTGGGCGCGCGTCCGACGCTCCGCTGTCGCTCCACGCCGGCCACGCAACACGCCCGGCGGCTGGCGCGGAGAGCGGAGAGCCCGGGGCCGCCGCAGACGGTAGCGCCCAGAGTGGTGGAGGTTCGCGGGCCGGCAGCCGGCCTCGCCGCGCCCGAGCGACGCGGCGCAGGGAAGGGCACGCCGTGTCCACGCGGCGAGTCGCGGCGGCGGGCCGGTCGAGATCACTGCGCCTCCGGCGGGGGCGCAACGACTCCAGGATGGCCGGGGCTCCGTTCGCGCGTTGCGGTCCGTGGGGTGGTTGGGCACGGCCATCCCGCCAGCCGACGACCCGGGCGAGCCGAGCAGACCACCACCCGGCCCGCCAGCGTCCGTACGAGTCGTCAAGGTCCGCTTGACGTGGCGGACCGGGCGGCGGCCCGCTCCCCAGACGGGCGGGTCGGCGGCAGACGGGATGGCGCTGATCGTGTTCAATCGTCGGTGACGAGCTCAGCTAATCCCAGGGGCTAGCACGGTCTGCGATGGGGAGATCCGATGGTGTACGTGCGCTTGGAAGCGGATTGGACGGACAGCGACGGTGTCACCCATTCAGCGGGGGAATCGGTTGACGTAGATGCGGCCACGTTGGCTGTGTTGCAGGCTGAGGGAATCGTAAGTGAGGGAAGCACAAGTCATGGGTCGAGAGACTGGGGAGGGCCGAGCCCCATGTCAGACAGCCCCGCGACTTGGGGGCGTCCACCAGGTCCTGAGAACGACGAGGACGAGTGGTGACAAAACCACACGGCGCGCCTAATGACTGAAATTGCTAAAGGGGTACTAGGCGGGGGATGGTCGCTAGTTGCTGGGTGGATTTTGCCCGCCGCAGTCAACATTGCATTGTTCGGGCTGTTTTTGCTTCCCGATATGCGAGCATTCGAGCCAGTTGATCGGCTAGCAGAGGCGGCACTTTCGCAGCAGTCGCTAGTCCTCCTCGCCGCTGCTGTCGTGCTCGGAATTCTCTTCAGCGCCTTGCAAACGCCTCTTTATCGCGTTCTTGAAGGCTACCTCGGCTGGCCTTCCTGGGCATTCGCTTGGGGCCGTAAGCGCCAGCAGCGCCGGTTGAAGTCACTAAGAGACCGCTTGGACTGGCTACGTCTAGCACAGAAAGAAAGCGCAGGTCAGCTAACATCAAGCGAGGAAGGGCGATTGCGCGAACTCAGAGAGGACAAGAAGTCCGCGCAGATTATCGCCCGCGATCTGTCTTTGATCGCACCTCAGCGTGCCCTATTGCGAGAGCGGCTCCGGCGGTTTCCGTCGCGTGACGAACAGGCTCTCCCAACTCGACTGGGTAACGCCATTCGCAGAATGGAAGAATATGGTTCAGACCGGTACGGACTCGATAGCCAGGTGTTCTGGCATGAATTGATGGCAGTGGCCCCAGAGCAGATTCGGCAAGGGGTAACTACGGCTCGGCTTGGCGTAGACTTCTTTGTCTGTCTACTTTATGGACATTTAGTCCTTGCTGCGACTGCGGTCGCTATTCAGGCGACCAAGAGCAGTTTTTCGCTTTCCCTCTCAGTGCTGGCGGCTGCGCTCACCGCCTTCTCCGTGGTCTGGTATCGCCTTGCGGTATCTAGCACCGATGAGTGGGCCATGGCCATTCGTGCTCTAGTCAACCTCGGGCGAAAGCCGTTGGCGGAAACCATGGGTCTCGAACTTCCTGCCACTCTCCATGACGAGCGTGAGATGTGGTCCCTGCTCTCGAAACTCACCCGGCTTGGGTATCACGAAAAGGCCGCCGCGTTGGACCGGTTCCGAGCTGGTCAGGGGGCAGCACCGGCAACACCCTCTTGAAAGGGGCCTATGGTGGCCCCCAGCCCTCGTGCCCGATCCGTGCCCGATACAGCGGTCAACGCGGGCACGCACCGGAGCGACAACGGGTCGGCTCTCAACGCTCCATAGCGCAACTCTAGGCGAGGACCATGGTCAAGCCCCGCCGGCGGGACGGCTGCCGGCGGGGCTTGGCATCCATAGGAGCAACCGAATGGCATCGGTAGGTGAGGCCTTTGGGAGGCAAGTGCGCCCAGCGATCCGGTACCCGACTCGACACTCACCTGCCAGGCGTAACGCCTCCCAGTCTGGTCCAATGAGTGACGAGCTCGGTGGCGTGCCCCTTCGCGCTTAAGGCCCGCTCTAGCTTCTGCTCGGCATCCTCAATCGCTCGGCGAGCGCTCTCGTCCACACGAGCATCGAGTTCACGCTTGTTGTCAGACCAGCCCGGAAATACGTGGTCCATCAGCGCGTTCTGTTCTTCAAGTGCAGCGTGGCTCGCGGCTGCCCGCTCATGTGCTTCCTTGATCTCAAGCGGGTGTCGTCGCAACACGACGAGCGCAGCGTCGAGAACAAGGCCGACCGAGCACTTCACTCCGTAACGCAGCGCAAGCGCAACAATCAGGTCGTCTGCAGGATTCTCCGAGGGCTGCCAATCGAGTTGGCTGAGATCGGCCCCATGCACTACCGCCGTCTCACTCACCTTCGCAGGCAGATCAATCCAGGCCATACTGCGGTCCGACCTGATCAAGTACAGCATTCCTGCCCCTTTCTGGCTCAAGGCCTCGACGCTACATCCCACTTCGGACTTGCGCCTTCACCTGCCACCGTCCAGGGTGATTCTGGTATAACCGGGCTTTCCTGGAGGAAACAGCCGAAACCGCGCTCGGCGGTTGCATCTTCCGCCTAGCGCCACCTTCCGCTAGCGTGGCGCTACTTGAGGTAGCCGTCGGGGAGGGCTCATGGCCGGGACTGACTTCTTCGCGTCAAAGAAGGCGGCTGCCGTCTTCAAGCACGGCATATTGAGCCGGTACCCGGTCGTATTCGCATCGAAGACGGGCAAGAGCATCGACGGCAACCGGGTTCTGTTTCTTGACGGATACGCTGGTAGAGGCGAGTACGACGATGGGCAGCCAGGTTCGCCGCTGCTGCTGTCGCGGTGTGCTGAGTTCGTGAAGGGCTACCGCAACGTGCTCGGGTTCTTCGTCGAGCAGAACCCGGACAACTTCGCCAACCTGAAGCGCGTACTCGACGAGAAGGGTGGCGACGCTGAGCGGATCGTCCGGCCCGGCTCGGTTGACGAGCACCTTCCCGAAGTCCTAAAGCGGGCCCAGGGCGCGTCGCTGTTCGCCTTTCTCGACCCGTTCGGCCCTGCGTTAGACTTCGAAGTTCTCAAGGCCGCCCTGCTCGGTCGGCCGTCGTGGCCGCCTACTGAGGTCCTGCTGCACTTCAGCGTGTTGAGCGTCGCTCGGATGGGTCGTGCCGTACACGCGGCTCGTTTGAAACGCGGAAAGCTTTCGCCGGCAGATCAGAAGACAGCCGACCGGCTGGACCGCTTCCTCGGCGGCGACTGGTGGCAAGAACACTTTGCCGGCGTCCGAGACGAAGGCGATGAGCAGCGGGCTACCGAGATCGCCTTAGAGGTGTGCGACACGTACGAGAAGCTTCTGACAACCGGAACGAGATATCGAGCGGTCAAGATGCCAGTACGGCCCAGGCCCGATCTGCTGCCTAAGTACGTGCTGGCGCTGTTCACGGCCAGCAACGAGGGAGCCTGGCACTTCGCGGACTCGCTGGGTAAGGCGGGCGTGGAGTGGTCGGTGGCGTGGCAGACGGACCTGCTCCGCAAGGGGGAGAGGTACGGGCAGGGCTCGCTGTTCGGCGACGATGAATTGCCAACCCCTGAAAGCCACAGCAGCAGTCACGGCCCCGAGTGGACGAGGATCATTGCGGGGAACCTCGAACGGCTGCTAGATGAGCTGGGCCCTTTCTGCCCTGCAGACCACGTGCCGGAGGTCTACGGCACGACGCTAGGTCAGGCAAGCACGCCTCACGTCCGGGCCGCCGTGAAGCTACTGAGCGGAACGTCTGTGGCCAACACCGGTAAGGGCGACTTCTGGAAGGAGCAGCTGAGGCGCCCACAGGGGCTGTAACCCCTTCTCCGTTGGGTGACCTCTACCCGATCGAGGTAAGTTCCCGGGCAGCCGGCATCTCGTCCCATGTTCGACCGTCCAGCTCCCGACCGCCGGCCTTTGGCGTTCTGCCGCCCCACTGCTTGAAGAAGAAAGCAGTACCGCTGGCGATGCACTGGTCGCGCAGGGATCGCACCCAAGCGGGATCGACCGGCCGGCAGCCAGGACCAGACTCACCACCGGCAATCAGCCAGTCAGTGCCCTCTAGGTTCAGGTCGTCCAGCGGGCCGAGTAGCGGCTCGGCCGAGACAAACCGAACGGCAGCGGGCACCCGGCGGAGGTGATCGATACGCTCCGTCTGTTCATCGTCCTCGACAGAAACACCCATCCAGACGTTGCCCGGCCAGGTCAGTCGGGGAGCGAGCTTCGCAAGCCTCGCGGCTCGCTTTGTGAGTACCTGGTAGGTGTGCTGCGGGGTTGCCGCCATAACCTCAAAGACCTGCTCGACGAAGTCGAGGGGAACCTTCGCGTGGAACAGGTCGCTCATCGAGTTGACAAAGACGACACGGGGCTCTCGCCACCGAAGAGGCAGCGTCAGCTCCCCGGGGTGTACTGCGACTCCGAAGCCCGGTCCCGACGTCCGCGGGTCGCCGTCCGTCTGATACTTGGCGGACCCCATGGCCTTCAGCCGCTTCGCCAGGGTCAACGCGTAACAGTGATCGCAGCCGCGCGAGATGCGGTCGCAACCAGTTGTCGGGTTCCACGTGGCTTCGGTCCACTCGATAGAACTCTTGTCTGCCATCACCACACTCCCCGGGCCGGTTGGGACGATTCTGTCGAACGTGCGTACTGATTGAAAGGCGTGGAGGCGATCTTTCTTGCCGCCTGAGCGACAAGCGCAGCAGTTGCCCATGCTCCGCTCGACCAACGCGCAGGACGCCGAGTGAGACGCGGCCAGGCCGTCACCAGGCCGTCGTAGGCCGATAGCTGGCGAACAACGACGACCACTGGTGACGATGTCTGTCCAGGTAGCAGGGCGTGACTGGCCCGACCACCAGGCCGTCCAGACTCCTCTTGCCGGTAGTTGGTGAACCGATGACTCCTGCACAGGCGGGATCACCGGACGTGGCACTACGCGGTGTCACGCTGTCGCCGGCTCCGACCGGCGGGTGCCGTCCGGCCGCCCAGGAGGAGCTTGAGGAGACGGAGAGCGTACTCCCGCCCGAACTCGTCCGCTCTCAAGGACCACAGTGAGATGACCCAGATCAACAGCAGGCGGGCACATGGAGCGACGACGAGGGCGGCAAGGGCCCACGGTGCGGCACCACCAGCGATCGACGAACCAACTTCAAGCAACTCGACTCCCAGGGCTGGCCCCGCCTGGGTGGGCGGGGTTCGGACCTAAGAGCTGGTTGCCAGAAACTCACGGCAGTCATGTTAGCCGGCACGTTCAACGGCCGCAGGTTGTAGCCGCCATGCAGGCGCAGCTGGAGTTCGAGCCGCCGGCCGCCGCGCGCGGACGGTCGCCCGAGATGGCGGGTCGGACGGATCCCGCCGGACGAAGCGCCCAGAAGTTGCATGCGAGGCGTCAGGCAGCGAGGCAGCAAGAAGGCAGCGCGAGCCTTGATGCGGGCCGCACCCGAACGTCAACCGACAAGACCCGACACCTGCTCGTCGATGTGCGTTGGCACCAGCTGGCAACAGCCGACAGCTTGAGACCGCATCCCCCCGGCGGGGGTCGTAGCTCTGTCGCGCCCGCCGGAACGCCACGTAGATCATTCGGTGGCACAATCGCTGGGTGTCACCACTCAGGCCGCCCCAGGATCGAATCCTTCCGCTGTTCGTCTACGGCTCGCTAAAGCCCGGCGAGCTGGCCTTCGGTCTGCTCGAGCCGCATGTCGACCGGCACGTTGAGGCGACCGTGGCCGGTGTGATCAAGCTGCGTGATGGACTGCCGTTGTTCGCTTCCTCGGCTGCCGGGCGCGTCCACGGCTTTCTCCTCTTCTTTTCCGCCGACAAGGCCGATGAGGCCTGGCAGATCGTGGCTGACTTTGAGCCACGTGCCCAGTACAGCTGGGACACAACCGAGGCCGTGACTGAAGATGGCCGGAGCGTCACTGCCAACGTTCTCGCCGGCAAGAGCCTGCAGGACGGGGTCTCTGGAGATCCAATACAGCAGTGGTCGGCCGGGCATGATCCAGTGCTTAGTGAGGGACTTGCCGAGGTTCGGCGGCTCGTGCTAGAGGCGGCGCCGGATGGCATGGAGGCGCAACCGGACAGCCCCGAGTTCTGGCACCGGTTCTTCCGGCTCCAAGCGTCCTACCTACTGCTGTGGAGCGTCGTCGAACGATACACAGCACTCCGCTACGGGGCAGCGCTAAAGCCCATGGGCCGAATTGACAGACTGGGCGATGACCCTGCGTTTCGTGCCGCCCTCAAGACCGTGGGCGCCAAGCCCGGCAAGGTCGTCGACAGCAGGTATCCCACCGACACATTCGAGTTGGGGCCGGATGGCAACGGCGGCGCCGGCTATTACTACGCAGTCCGATCAAACCTGTCTCATCGGGGGAAGGGCGCGTTTCGGGATGCACGCCTGGTGCTAAAAGCAACCGTCGAACTGCATGACGCAATGCTGGTCTTGCTGGAACCGTATGGCTCGGTCCCTGTAGAAGCTGACCTGGGTGAGGTTCGGCTGCGGCACCTGCTGCCTGCTGGCGTAACGGAGTGCCGGTGAGCAGCGCGGCATCAGTGCCTCCCCGTTCCACATAATGGAGCCGGATAGCGGTTAACAGCGGCGACGCCGGGCAACAGTGGCTGGCGCTGCCGATTGTGAAAGGCAGCGCTAGCGCACCGAGCGCCGTAGCTGAGAGCAGATGTCGCGGACAGGCCATGGCGTGCCCTCGTTGACGACGATCGACATCCAATGCAGCCGTTCGTTGCGCCGGACCCGGCTCCCACAGCCAGGTTCGGGCCGGGCCGCCGGAACAGCTGCCGACAGCAACGCTGACAGCAACGCCGCCGGACGGCGGCACGTCTACGCGCGCTGGCACGGACGAAGCTCCGAGCGTGTGGCCGTTGCCGGACGCCTGCGGACGCGACGCACAGAGCTTGTAAACGAGAAGTCGAGGACTGGCCGGTCAGGCCGCTTGCAGCCGCCGCGCGATGTCGATGAGAGCGTTGAAGGTGTCTCGGTCTGCGTCGGTCGGAAGTGGAAGCGGCGTGGCGACCTGGTGGTGACGACGAAGGTAGTCCGCTGCGGCGGCGATCACTCCACCTGCCCCCCAACCGTGGGTCTGATCTTCGTCGAAGTACTGCTGTAGGGCTTCAGCGGCCCCTGGGCCGTCCAGGACGACGGCTGCGGTCGCGAGCGACGGCGCATCGAGGGAACCCCGCGATGTGGCTAGGGCCTGGAGGACTACCGCGCATACGTCGGGACCGGCAACCCTTATGGCGTACCAGGCACCCATGACGCGTGGACGCCAACTGTCTTGCAGGAGTGCGATCACATCGGCTGGGGATGCGCCTCGGCCAAGGTCTGCCAAGGCCGGAATCCGGGGAAGCCCGTACCTGAGGGCGTTGGTCCCCATCATGTCGAGGTAGAACGGTACGACGTAGCGGGCAATCAGTTCGTCCGTACTCCGTTGATCCACCCTCGCAACATAGCCGGTGCATAGCCAGCGTCCGAGCATGAGCTGGATCTCGTCGGGCAGCCAACTGAGCAGCCAAACCAGCGAGCATCAGCGGACGATCACGGACCAGGACACCACGTTGGGCACGAGGACCAGGAGGTGGACCAGCATCGGGGGACCGACTCGTAATGCGCAGATCAGCGGCCTACGCGTACGCGGTCGGCGGGGTACACCTCACAGGATCCGTCGGCGCGGAAGACCACCAGGACCGGGACGCCTTCGCCGATGTCCAGCTCCTTGCGTTCGGCCGGGGTAGGCATCCGGGCCGAGGCGGTATCGCCCTTGCGTAGGGTCACCGTCTCGGACGGCTCCATGCTGCGGACGAACGTGCCACGCGGCGGTTGGACGGTCACGAGCCCTTCCGACCGGAGTAGTGAGATGGCCTGCCGGACGCTTGTCCGGCTCAATCCATACTCCTGAGCCAGTCGCAGCTCGCTCGGCAGCGACGCGCCGGGCGCGAGGTCGCCGGACGTGATCCGGTTACGCAGTAGGTCGGCGAGCTGCCGAAACACTGCGCGATCCGCGCTGGGGTCGATCACGAATGTGACGCTACGTGTGCAACAGTTCTACAGGTTATTGTATCTACAGTCCTACGTATGTACGGTGGCTTGGCAGGTGCGGCGGTCGGATGACCAGCCAAGGCCCGGCCGCCGCGCCGTCGACGGCGCCCAAGGGGGGATCAGGTGCGGCGTGTTTCGTACGAGGAGTACCTGCTCGCCGCAGCGATGACTCTCGCGCGCCGGCATCGACCGGTCTGGTGCTGGCGACGGTGGCGGCGGGTCTGCCGGTGCGGAGCCGAGCTGCCGTGTCGCACCCAGCACCGGATTCCGATCAATCGTGGGCACTGGCCGACCGAGGGGGAGCAGTGAACGACGGACAGGAGCGGGCCATCCTCGCGGTGCACGTCCGAGGGCTCGACGGCATGTGCGCCGGCTGTCGCGCCTGGTGGTCGCGGCTGACGCCGTACCCGTGCTGGCAGGTGGAATGGGCGACCAGCCGGCAGGCTCGGACGATCACCGCTCGATTCCTGGAGGGTGTGCGGTGACCACCCACGGCCCGGTCATGCCGATCTGGAGCTGCGGAGGCTGCGACCTGCCCTGGCCCTGCCCCACCCGCAAGCGGGAGCTACGGGCGGAGTACGCCGATGCTCCGGTGTCGCTGGCCCTCTACCTCGGCTCCTACCTCGTCCAGGCCACCGAGGACATGCCGTGGACGCCGGCCGGCGTTCTGCACCGCCGCTTTCTCGGCTGGACCAGGGAAGCCGCTCGGCCGATGCCAGCAGTACAGCAGCGATGTACAGCAACCGTGCCAACCGAACCCGGCCGAGAAGCGCTTCAGCAGCCCGAATGACCTCGCACAACACTCGATCCGGCTGGCTCGCCGGCAATCCATAGGTTCAGGGTTCGAGTCCCTGGCGGCCCACTCTTCGGCAGGTCAGCGGCTCTTATGGGGCCGCCGACCTGTAAGCGCGGCTCGACCTGCGTGAAAGGTCAGGGTCACGTCCGCGCTGGTGGTGTAAGAGACGGCCATCGCGGGATCCGGTCTGATGTTATGCGGCGATCGTGGCCGGGTTGGGCTGGTCGGTGTCGTGTTGGTCTTGCTGAACGGTGATCAGGCGGGCTTTAGCCAGTAGTTCCAGGCCCATGTAGCGGCGTCCTTCAGTCCACTCGTCGGTTTGTTCGGCGAGGACAGCGCCGACGAGGCGGATGACCGCGGCCCGGTTGGGGAAGATCCCGACGACGTCGGTGCGGCGGCGGATCTCCTTGTTCAGGCGTTCCTGCGGGTTGTTCGACCAGATCTGGCGCCAGATCTCGCGCGGGAAGCTGGTGAAGGCGAGCAGGTCGTCGCGGGCGACGTCGAGGTGTTCGGCCGCGGCGGGGAACTTCGCCTCGATGGTAGCGACGACTCGCTGGAACTGGGCGTGGACGGCATCGGCGTCGGGCTGGTCGAAGATCGTGCGGACCAGGGTGGCGATCCACGGCTGCGCCGACTTGGGCACCTTCGTCAACAGGTTGCGCAGGTAATGGGTTCTGCACCGCTGCCACGACGCCCCGGGCAGCGCGGCGCCGATCGCGGCGACGAGACCGGCGTGGGCATCGGAGATGACCAGACGGACACCGGTCAATCCGCGGGCGGTCAGCGACCGCAGGAACGCCAGCCAGCCGGCGCCGTCTTCGTCGGAAGCGACGTCGAGGCCCAACACTTCGCGTTGGCCGTCAGCGTTGACCCCGACGGCGATCAGGGCGTGGACGTTGACCGTCCGGCCGTGCTCGCGGACCTTCATCGTCAACGCGTCCATCCACACGAACGTGTAGTGGCCCGAGTCGAGGGGCCGGTTGCGGAACGCCTGCACCTGCGCGTCCAGGTGGGCGGCCATCTCCGACACCTGCGACTTCGACAGCTGCCGGATCCCGAGCTGCTCCACCAGCTTCTCCACCCGCCGCGTCGACACCCCGAGTAGATACGACGTGGCCACCACCGACACCAGAGCCTGCTCCGCCCGCCGGCGATGGGTCAGCAGCCAGTCGGGGAAGTAGGAGCCCTGGCGCAGCTTCGGGATCGCCAGGTCGATCGTCCCGGCCCGAGTGTCCCACTCCCGATGCCGGTAACCATTGCGGGAGTTGACCCGATCCTCGCTGCGCTGCCCATAGGCGGCGCCGCAGAACGCGTCCGCCTCAACGGACATCACCGCCTGCGCGAACGTCTTGATCATCGCCTGCAACACATCAGGCGACGCGCCCGCGATCTGCTCGCACAGCCTCTCAACAGGGTTCACACTCTCTGAAGCGGCCATCGCGTCCTCTCCTCCTTCTCTGACTTGGTCGTCTTGAAGGATCGACGCGATGGCCGTCTCTCATCTACGCAACACGCCCATCACGGGCAAGTCGTACACCACTTCCGTGGACGCAACCAAGGTCAGACTCGGCATGGGTGACACGTCCGGCTAAAAGGCTGTCCAGCAGGCTGACTCTGGCGCGGGCTTCGGTGGCGGCTGGTCAGGTGCGGCGCTGGCCTACAGACCGGCATGAATCACGAATAGGGTGGGACAGGCGACGACGATCTGCCGGGACGTGACGGGAGACGAGATGGCGGGACCCAGCGCCAAGTACGTGGAGCGGTCAGGGCAGCTCACCCGTGCGATCGATATCGGAGCCCGGGTGCTCGCCGGCCAGCTGCAGGATCGCGACATGGTGGATTTCGGTGAAGAGCTGAAGGAGCTGATGAAGCGGCCGCCGCAGACAGTCGCCGGCCTGCGGTACCTGGAGTCAGCGTTCCTTACCTACTGGAATGAGGCTACGGGGCCGCACGTCGATCAATTTTGGGAGCTCATCGCCGCCGAAGGCCTGCCCTTCACCCGCCGCAACGTGCTCGCCGACGTGCTGGCCCGCGGGCGTATCGACAACGGCGCCGAACACGAGGCCGTCGTCGACTCGCTAGTGGGTGCCGAGCAGGAAGGCACGATCACGGCCGAGCAGGCCACCCGGCTCAGCGACATGGTCGGCCGTTACGAACGTCGCGGATCGCGGGGCTGAACCGATCCGGGGCGAGAGCGCCCCGCCCCGGATCGAGTCGGTCAGTCGGTGGTCAGCAGATCACCACGGCCGCGTTGACGACAGCCTCGCCGCCGGCGGTCACGGTGACTGGATTGGTCCAGGCCCGGCTGGAGTAGAGGGAGCTGTTGTCGTAACCGGCAAGGGGGGCGTCGGCGGTGGGTGTGAAGCAGTACGGCTTCGAAATGTAGAACTCCGCCACGACACCACCGGGTCGGATCTGCGCGGTGAACGTGCCGTCCGCAGCGACCGACGCCGATACGCGGTTGTGGCCGGTTGAGTCGGAGTACACGGAGATCTTCAGGCCGCTGTTCGTCACACCCGACTCCTCGGCGTCCCAAACCCCGTCCCGGTCAGCGTCTAGCCAGACGGTGCCGCGCACCGTCGCCGGCTCCACGATCGCGATGGTGGCTTGGGCGGTGTTGTCGGCGAGGTCGTCCTCCAGCGACGTGGTCGTCGCCGTGGCGGTCAGGGTCGCGATGTCACCGGGCGCGGCGCTGGCGACTGTGGCGGTCAAGTGCATCGGATCGGGGGTGTACCCGGCCGCGATGTAGTTGGTTACGCAGTCCCAGGCCGGCTGGCCGGAGACGGGATCGGTGCCGAACGTGCAGGTCCAGGGATAGCTGTACGGCTCCCCGCCACGGGCGAAGCCGTCCGGCAGCGGCACGGTCACGTGGACGTCGCGCGCGGCAAGGTTGCCGGCGTTGCCCACCTGCACGGAGAGGTCAACCGTGTCGCCGACGATCGGCTGAGCAGGATTGGCTTGAACGGCGGTGACCTCCAGGTCTGTCACCCCCCGGACGTAGGTGATCGTGGCCTCGCCCACGTTGTTGGCTGTGGAGAGTTCGCTGGTGGTCGTCGTGGCGGTCGCGGTCACCGCTGCGGTCGTGCCTGCCGGTGCGGGCGGGAAGGAGAAGTCGTACCGGAGCTTCGGTGCGCTGGCCCCCGCGGCCAGCGTCCCGTAGGTACACGTGCCGGTGCCGAAGTCACACTGCCAGCCCGCTGGCGGCCAGTTGCCGTCGGTGAAGTAGGCGCCCGCTGGGAGGCCGTATGTGAGGGTGACGTCCGCGACCCGATTCTTGCCAGTGTTGCTGACCTCGACCTCGACGGTGGCTCCACCGCCGGCGTCGATGACCTGGTCACGGGGGGCGATGGCGGTGGCGGTAACCACCAGGTCAGCCCGGCTGGGCGCTGCGCCGGCCGGCGACGCGGGCAGCACCGTGGTCACCAGGGACACCAGTAAGCCCAGGCTGAGCGCTTGGGTAAAAGGACGACGGGGATGAGAGGTGGAAGACATCGGATCCTGTCTGCCGCAGGGACCGGCCGGCATGCCGCTCGACCGGGAGGGCGTCGATGCCCGTCACTTGATGAGCGTCGAGTGAATAGGGCACATTACGTAATCCCTTATGTCGCAGGGCCTTCAGCGCGCCGTGACGCATCAGCTGCACCGCCAGCCGTCCACTCGCGGCAGTGGCCGACCGCTTGAGACCGCTCCCGCTCCCCCCGACGGGGGTCGGCCTGGGCCGCCGGCGGAACGGCTGTCGACAGCAACGCCGCCGGACGCCGGGACGCTGACGAGCGCTGCCACGGACGAATCTCTGAGTGTGCAGCCGTCGCCGGACGCGTGCGGACGCGACGCACACAGTTTGTAAGCGAGTCGTCCAGGTCCGTCGCGTATCCGAGAGCTAATCTCGCCGTTGACGTTGCTGCGGACTTCGTAGGAGCCGCGTCCAGACGACAACGCCGGTAAGAAGGGCCACAGCGGCCGCGCCGGCCAACATCAGTAGCCGCACCGGCAACTGATCTTCCCGGAACGCCTGGATCAAGACGAACGTCAGAATAAGCCAGTTGGCCCCGACCGTGATCAGCGCAGACCGCCGGCTCCTGGTCGTTCGATCACCATCCCCTCGATGCACATGAGCGTTCCTACCCGGCGTCCATGACGTCAATGCCCAGCCCCGGGGACACAGCAGCGCCTGGGTGGGGCATGAGCACGCCCTACTCCGTGTCTAGGCGGGAGTCAGATCCCGCTGAGCAGCCACGCGAGCATCCAAACCGGCGAGCAGGAGCGGACAATCGCGGACCTGGGCACCGGCCGCGTGAAGGACCAGGCGGTGGACCAGCGCCGTGGTACTGCCTCGTAAATTCCTGGATCAGCGGCCGACGCTTGACGACGCTGCATTGAGGCAAGTCTCCAGCGAGCGGTCGCGCGCCTGGAAGCCTGGCCACGGACGGCATGCCCACCCTGCACCGCGCGAGCACCGCAGCGTGAGGAGGCTCCGGCTACCGGCCCTGTTGGAGCACGCTCGGCGGATTCCCGAAGCCGACGACCTGCCCCTCGGGGTCTCGTCGAAGGGCACCCGTCCGCGCACCCCCGCAGCTGGCGTCGGGTGACGGGAGTAGATATGGGCCGCATCAGCGTCGCCGTGGTCAGTAGATGCCCACCGTGCCGCCCGAGCGCTCCCGACACGGGAAAAGATCTACGCAACCGACGGGAGCGCCCTCACGTGTTCGTGCTGCCCGCCCACGAGGGTGGCACCACGGGAGGAAGGAAACGTGACCGCAGCGATGACCGCAGCCGCGGCCGCACCTCGAGCCTCGACAACAGACGAGCAGCGAGATTTCGACGAATTCTATGCGGCTAAGTTCGACGTCCTCAGGTCGCAGCTCTACGCGTACCTGGGTGACCGGGCAGAGGCGCAGGACCTGGTCCAGGAGGCATTCTGCCGGGCCTATAGCAGATGGGCCAGGATCAGGAAATACGAAGACCCCTATGCCTGGGTGCGCCGGGTCGCATGGAATCTCGCCACCAGCAGGCTCCGGCGACAGAAGACGTCCGCGATGTTCCTGCGCCGCCAGCGGGCAGAGCATCACGACGGCCCGTCGCCAGATCGCGTGGCGCTGGTCGCGGCCCTGTCCAAGATATCGCCGAAGCTTCGCAAGGCCGTCGTCCTGCACTACCTGGGCCAGTTATCCGTAGCGGAAATCGCGCTGCAGGAAGAGGTGCCCGAGGGCACCGTGAAAAGTTGGCTCAGCCGCGGAAGAACCGCCCTCGCTGAGCACCTCCAGGGATGACCGGAAAGGAAAGTCTCATGTCTGACAACTTCGACAACCTGATCAACGACGCAGTCGCCGAATTCGATGCGGTGGAGCGCTCCTCCTACGTGCCGGCGCCGGGCGCCCCCGCAGTCCGCCACAAGGTTGCGGTCCGGCGGAGAGTGCGCCTCGCGGCATTCAGCGTGGCCGGTGCGTTGCTGATCGTCCTGCCGATCGCGGCCTACGCCGCCAATCCACGGGGCAACAACTCGCCACCCAACGTGATCGGGTCCGCCGGCCCCGTCGAACCGGCTAGTCCGACTCCGTCGCTCGCCCCGTCGTCGGCTTCCTCGTCGTCGACACCGGCGTCGTCCGCTCCGACAGCGGCCGATCCGCGCAACGCCACCCTCAACCTCCCGGCGTTCCCGGGCGTGGAGGACCAGTGCAAGGCGAAGGGGACGAGGACCTTTGCCAACGGTACGACGATGCCCGCGGATGGCGTGAATCTGGTCATCGGGGAGTTGACTCCGGTGATGGCCGACCTCGATGGCGTGCCAGGCGACGAGGTACTCACCACCATCCGTTGCCAGAACGACGAGTCGCTGAACGTCACCCAGTTGCTGGCGCTGAAGGTCGCCTCGGACGGCGCACTGGCACCGTTGGGCTACGTGATCAACTCGGCGGACACCCCCAACGTGGCCGCGACGTTCTCCCGCGAGGCCATCACGGTCGATAACGGCGTGGTCCGGCTCGCCGTCTTCGGCCCGTACCAGACCAATGGGTGGCCGTCCTGCGACCGGCAGGTGCGGGGCTACGCGTTCCGCAATGGCGCCTTCCGTCAGGTGAACGGTCCGACCGCCTTCCACAAGCCGTCGAAGGACTTCCACCAGGTCGACTTCCGCAACACCGGCCTCCTCATGGGCCGCGGGAATGCCGACGGGTCCGGTCGGATCTACTGCGTGCCGATGGTGAACGGGGCCGGCGAAGCCGACCTGGACAACGGCGACGGCAAGGGCACGACCCGCTACACGATCACGATCGGTGCCGTGTCCTTCGTCAACGCCAGCGACGGCGAAGCCACGTTCGCCATCCTCACGTTGCGGTCCCCCAGCGGCGAGGTGTCGCAGACCCTGCAGTCCTTCCAGCAGGATGGGGACTACCCGCTCGGCTGGGAGGTTCTCCGGTCGGGCACCAACGGAGTCACCCGTATCGAGAAGGCGGAAGCCAGCGGGAGCACCGTGCAGGTGACCGTCACGACCACAAGCGGCAAGCAGGTGTGGTCGTACCGTCCCTCCGCCACCAACCAGAGCTGGCAACGAATCGGCTCATAGCAGTTCCGGAACCGCCAGGCCCGCCCGAGCAGGGCGGGCCTGGCGGTGATCTCGCGCCAGCTCGCTCTGGTCCGGCCTGACCCGGTCGCCGGGGTTGATCGGGGGCGGAAACAACTGCCGAAAACCTGTATGGTGTCGCGGTTGTCCTGATTGACGCACGGGGGTTTTCATGACGTTCCGCCGTTACGCCGGCTCTGCTCTGAGCGCCGCGATCCTCGCGGTCGGCCTCGCCGCCGCGCCCGCCGCGGCCGCGCCGACGCAGCAGGAAGCCGACCCGGCGAAGCTCGCCGCCGGCACGGAGAAGGACCCGGAGACGGGCAAGAACCGCACCTATGTGGTCGGTCAGGGCGAAGATGTGCCCGCCGTGCTCGGGGTGACCAACGTCGGGGAGGCGCCGGTCGACGGCCTCGTCGTCCACGTACGGGTCCTCAACGACCTGGACTTCACGAAGAAGTACGAGAACTGCTGGTACGCCGTGGACAGCAACCAGGAGTCGGCGTGGTGCGAGTTCGACGGGGAGCTTGCCGCCGGGGCCAGCCTGGCGGTGACCGGAGCCGGCATCTCCACCAAGCCGGACGCCCGTCCCGAGAACATCTCCTCGATCGTCTACCGCTGGATCAGCAAGGAGTACGTCGAGGCGCACGGCGGCCTTCAGGTCCTGGCCGACCAGTGGGCCGGGCAGGGCACGAAGGCGGTCCGGGGCACCGAGAGCCCGCTGACGCTGGCGGCTCCGCCCGGGCCGCTCGGTGGACTGGGCGGTCCGATCGGGTTCGCCGGCGTCAAGCTCCTCACCCCGCCGCCGACCGGTCAGCCGACCGCGACGCCGACGCCCACCGCGGCGCCGACGCCGACCGCCACGCCCAGCGCCGCCCCGAGCGTCGTGCCGACCGCCGGCGGCGAGGGCGGCGAGGGCGGTGGGCTGCCCGTGACCGGTGCGGACACCGCGACCGTGGCCGGCGTCGGCGGCACGCTCCTGCTCCTCGGCGGAACGGGCTACCTGATCGCCCGCCGGCGTCGTACCCGCTTCGTGGCATAGCCCCTTCCAGGACGCCCCCGGCTCGACGCTTCGTCGGGCCGGGGGCGTTCCTGCTTCTGGCCGGCGGCCACGCGGCGGCGGCCGACCGCGACCGCGGGCGGCGCGTCGGGGAGAGAAAGCTCCCCACTTCGTCACCTGTCGGCGCGGCCCGAACCCTGGTTGTCTCGCTGCTGGCCCGCGACGGCCCGACGGCCACGAGGACGAGTGCCGGGCGGACACGTGCGACCACGACAACCGATCGCCAACGGGGGCGGGGCCGGCCGGGCGATCCGGCCGGCCTCGGGGGGGCTCCTCTTCGGACGGAGGGTGACGCGATGAGCGTCACACCGCTCGTGGCGGAGGTTCCGGTCGGCCGCTCCGGTGCCGGCGGCACTCGCGGCCGGGGATCGGCGGCGTCCGCGCCCCGGCCGAGAACGCTGAGCTGCGGCAACGGCTCGCACCACCGGGCCACACCGGGCGACTCGTCCGGAGCCGCAGCGGCTGCTTGACCCGGGAGCGACGCTGCCGGGTGTAGAGCTGCACCACCTCGGTGCCGGCGCGGGTGCCGGTGTTGGTGACCTCGAC
>NZ_JBSGJR010000066.1:0-18847 GCF_053605645.1 Micromonospora sp. NPDC003776 | reverse complement strand
TGACGGGTGGGCATGAACGGGCGCGGTGGTGCCACCGGATCGCGGCGTCTGAGCCGGGAAGCTGCCCTGATGGTGCGGGGCGTGGATCACGAGCCCGGCGCCGAGCACCGCGCGGACCAGGTCGTGCACCTCCAGCGGGGTCCAGACCGGGCGGGACACCCAGAGCCGGGTGGCCGGCACCGCCTGCACCCGCATGGTGGCCGAGACCAGCACGCCGAGGCCCCCCTGCGATCCGCAGAGCAGCCGGGCCACGTCCAGCCCCGGCAGGTCGCCGCGGCCGAAGAGGGCCGCCGCGCCCGGGTGGCCGGCACCGCCCCCGGCCGGCGCCGCCCGGCCGAGCAGCGCCGTGCCGGCCTCGCCCAGACTGACCAGCTCACCCTCGGCGTCGAGGTAACGGACGCCGACCAGCTGGGCGCACGGGGTGCCGTGCTGGTGCCGCAGCGGGCCCGCCTCGTCGGCGGCGAGCACCCCGCCCAGGGTGGCCCCCGGGGAGGGCGCGTCGATCGGTAGCCGGCGACCGGTCCGCTCCAGCGCCGCCTGCACCGCCCGCAGCGGCGTACCGGCGCCCACCTCGGCCAGGGTCGAGCCCTGCGGCTCGTGCCAGACCCCGGCGAGCCGGCCGGTGTCGAGCATGATGTCGACCTGCTCCGGGGCGGCACCCCAATCGATCTTGGTGCCGGCACCGCGGGGCACCACCGTCAGGCCGTGCGCGGCGGCCAGCCGCAGCACCTCGGCGGCGGCGCGCGGGCCACCGGGCACGGCCACCCAGCGGGCCGTCCGGCCGGCCACCTCGTCCGCGGCGCCGGCGAAGCGGGCGAACGGCGGGCCGCAGATCTCCGCCAGTCGTCGGGTTATCTCAAGGGCTCCGGGTCGATCGGTGGAACTCGCTGCAGCCGCCATGGCGGTCATCGTACACATGTTCGAAAAAGCTGGTGGCGTGTCGCCGCGACCCGGGCTCGGCGCGCGCACCCGGCGGTGCCGTCCCGGCCGGTAACGTGACGCCGTGACCACCGATACCTCCTCGCCCGTGCCCGTCGCCAAGCGCGTCCCGAGCGAGCGCACCCATCACGGCGACACCGTCGTCGACGAGTACGCCTGGCTCGCCGCCAAGGACGACCCGGAGACGATCGCCTACCTGACGGCGGAGAACGCGTACACCGAGGCGCGCACCGCACACCTGGAGCAGCTGCGCGCGACCCTGTTCGAGGAGACCCGCCGGCGCACCCAGGAGACCGACCTCTCGGTGCCCACCCGCAAGGACGGCTACTGGTACTACACCCGCACCGTCGAGGGGCAGCAGTACGGGGTGCAGTGCCGCCGGGCCGTCCGCGACGGCGAGACCGCGCCCCCGGTCAGCGAGGACGGCGCCCCGCTCGACGGCGAGGAGGTGCTGCTCGACGGCAACCAGCTCGCCGAGGGGCACGACTTCTTCTCCCTCGGCGCGTTCGACGTCAGCCCGGACGGGCGCTGGCTGGCCTACTCCACCGACTTCTCCGGCGACGAACGGTTCACCCTCCGGATCAAGGACCTGTCGACCGGCGAGGTGCTGCCCGACGAGATCCCGGACACCTTCTACGGCACCGCCTGGTCGAGCGACGCCTCCACCCTCTTCTACATCACGGTGGACGACGCGTGGCGGCCGAACCGGGTGTGGCGGCACACCGTGGGCACCCCGTCGGGCGAGGACGTGGTGGTCCACCAGGAGGACGACGAGCGGTTTTGGGTCGGCGTGGAGCTGACCCGCTCCGAGCGGTTCGTCGTCATCGACATCCACAGCAAGATCACCAGCGAGGTACGGGTCATCCCGGCCGCGAACCCGACCGGCGAGCCGGCCATCGTCGCCCCGCGCCGCCAGGGTGTCGAGTACGCGGTGGAGCACCACGGGCACCGGTTCCTGATCCTGCACAACGACGGCGCGGAGGACTTCGCGCTGGCGTACACCTCGGCCGACGCGCCCGGCGACTGGACCCCGCTGATCCCACACACCCCGGGCACCCGGCTGGAGGCCGTCGACGCGTTCGAGAACCACCTGGTCGTCTCGCTGCGCAGCAACGGGCTGACCGGGCTGCGGGTGCTGCCGATCGGCGGTGGCGACCGCTACGACATCGACTTCCCCGAGCCGCTCTACAGCGTCGGGCTGGACGCCAACCCGGAGTACCGCACCGCCGAGGTGCGGCTGCGCTACACCTCGCTGGTCACCCCCGACTCGGTCTACGACTACGACCTGGTGACCCGGCAGATGGTGCTGCGCCGGCGGAAGCCGGTCCGGCCGGGGCCGGACGGGCGGGCCTACGACCCGGCCGACTACGAGCAGCACCGGGACTGGGCGCTCGCCGACGACGGCACCCGGGTGCCGATCTCGCTGGTCTGCCGGAAGGACACCCCGCGCGACGGCTCCGCCCCCTGCGTCATCTACGGCTACGGCTCGTACGAGGCGAGCATGGACCCGTGGTTCTCCATCGCCCGGCTCAGCCTGCTCGACCGGGGCGTCATCTTCGCCGTCGCGCACATCCGCGGCGGTGGCGAACTGGGCCGGCGCTGGTACGACGAGGGCAAGCTGCTGGCCAAGAAGAACACCTTCACCGACTTCGTGGCCTGCGCCCGGCACCTGGTCAAGGCCGGCTGGACGGCGAGCGACCGGCTGGTCGCCCGGGGCGCCTCGGCCGGTGGCCTGCTGATGGGCGCGGTGGCCAACCTCGCCCCGGACGCCTTCGCCGGGATCGTCGCGCAGGTGCCCTTCGTGGACGCGCTCACCTCGATCCTCGACCCGTCCCTGCCGCTCACCGTCACCGAGTGGGAGGAGTGGGGCAACCCCCTCGACGACCCCGAGGTGTACGCGTACATGAAGTCGTACACGCCGTACGAGAACGTGACCGCGGTCGACTACCCGGCCATCCTCGCGGTGACCAGCCTGAACGACACCCGGGTGCTCTACCACGAGCCGGCCAAGTGGATCGCCCGGCTGCGGGCCGTCGCGCCGCGAGGCGACTACCTGCTCAAGACCGAGATGGGCGCCGGGCACGGCGGCCCCAGCGGCCGGTACGACGCCTGGCGCGAGGAGGCGTTCATCAACGCCTGGATCCTGGACCGCCTCGGCCGCGCCTGACGTGCAAGGAAGGGCCCCCTGTTAACGCCTCGGGTATAGGAGGGGGCCCCTCCTAACCGCCGGAGCCGAGCGTCGCCGCGAACACCACCGGGTCGACGTTTCCGCCGGTGACCACGGCCACGGTCCGGCCGGACGGCAGCTCGTCGCGGTGGAAAAGGTGGGCGGCCAGCGCCACCGCGCCGCTCGGCTCGGCCACCAGCCGGGCCTCCCGGACCAGCCGGGTCAGTGCCGCGGCGATCTCCGCCTCGCTGACCGTGACGATCCGGTCGAGCCGTTCCCGCAGGTGGGCGAGGGTCAGCGCGGACAGGTTTGTGCGCAGTCCGTCCGCGCTGGTGCGGTAGGTCCGGTCGACGTCCCAGACCACCACCTCCCGGGCGGCCAGCGAGTCCCGCGCGTCGGCGGCCAGCTCGGGTTCGACCCCGATCACGGCCGCCGACGGGCGCAGCGCCCGCACCGCCGTGGCCACCCCGGAGGAGAGCCCGCCGCCGCCCACCGGCACCAGCACGACGTCCACCTCGGGCAGATCCGCGACGATCTCCAGCCCGATGGTGCCCTGCCCGGCGATGATCCGGGGGTGGTCGAAGGGCGGCACCAGCGCGGCCCCGGTGGCGGCGACGATCCGCTCCGCCTCGACCAGCCGGTGGGCCGGCGGGACGAGGCGTACCTCGGCGCCGAGGGCCCGGATGCGGTCCACCTTCACCCGCGGCGCCCCCTCGGGGACCACCACGGTGCAGGGCACGCCGAAGGCCCGGGCCGCGTACGCGAGGGCCTGCCCGTGGTTGCCCGAGGAGTGGGTGACCACGCCCCGGGACCGGGCCGCCGGGTCGAGCCGGGCCACTGCATGGGTCGCCCCACGCAGCTTGAACGACCCCACCGGTTGCAGGTTCTCGGGCTTGAGCCACAGCTCGTCGTCCCAGAGCGTCGGCAGCAACGGGGTACGCACGACCGTACCGGCGATGTCCTCGGCGGCGATCCGGACGTCGGCGATCGAGACCAGCTCCATCGCCCCATCCTGCCCCGCCGCCCCCCACCCCGTCGTCCCGTGATCGCGCGGCTCCGCCCCCTCAGTGGCCGCGCTCGATCCTGGAAACAGTCCCCTCGCCGAGAGCAGGAGACCACTACATCCACGATTGAGCGCGATCGTGTCGTGGTCGCCCTAGACTCCGCCGGGTGAGCGAGGAGGACGGGGCGGACGTACCCGGGGGCCGGGCGGAAACCGAGGCGGGCGCGGAGGCGGGGGCGGCGCGGCGCGGGCCGACGTGGGTGATCCTCGCGGTGGTCGCCGCCGCCCTGCTCGTGTGTTGCTGCTCAGCCGTCCTCGGCCTCGGCCTGGCCTGGTCCGCCGGCCTGTTCCACGGCCACTGATCCCCACTCCCTCGCGGTTCAGCGCACCGGGCCGGTGCCGACCAGGGCGGCCGCCTCGCCGGTACGGGCCATCCGCTGCCAGCGGAGCCGGTTGCCGACCACGGCGGTGACCACCGACTGCACCACCACCAGGTACATCACCTGCCGGTAGACGAGCTGCTGGAACGGCAGCGTCCAGAGCGGTCCGTACCGTTCCCGGTCCAGCCGCAGCGCGTACGCCGCGGTGAACCCCTGCAGCAGGAGCAGCCCCGCCCACGCCAGCACCAGCGACGACCAGGGCAGGAAGAGCAGCCCGTAGACGGCGAAGACGTCGACGGCCGGCGCGGTCAGCGGCAGCACGATCTGGAACACGGTCAGGTACGGCAGGCCCCGCCGGCCCAGCTTCCCGCCCGCCCCGGGCTCGCCCAGCGCGTGCCGGTGCTTCCACATCGCCTGCATCGTGCCGTAGCACCAGCGGTACCGCTGCCGCCAGAGCTGGCGCAGCGACGACGGCGCCTCGGTCCAGGCGATCGCGCCCTCCTCGTACACCACCCGCCAGCCGGCCCGGAGCACCTTCATGGTCAGGTCCGTGTCCTCGGCGAGGGTGTCGGCGGGTACGCCGCCGACGGCGAGCAGCACCTCACGGCGGAACGCGCCGATCGCGCCGGGGATGGTCGGCATGCACTCGAGCACGTCGTACATCCGGCGGTCGAGGTTGAAGCCGATCACGTACTCCAGGTGCTGCCACTGGCCCAGCAGGCCGCGCCGGTTGGCGACCTTGGTGTTGCCGCTGATCGCACCGACCGTCGGGTCGGCGAAGCCCTGGACCAGCCGGTACACGGTGTCCGGCTGGAAGACGGTGTCCCCGTCCACCAGCACCAGCAGGTCGGCGCGGGCGGCCCGGATGCCGGTGTTCAGCGCGGCCGGCTTGCCGGCGTTGGCCTGCCGGATGACGCGCACCCCGCGCAGGCGCATCCGCTCGACGATGTCGGCGGTGCCGTCGCTGGAACCGTCGTCGACCACGATCACCTCCAGCGTCGGGTAGCCGCTGGCGACCAGGGACCGCACCGTCGCGGCGATGTTCGCGGCCTCGTTGTACGCGGGCACGATCACCGAGACCGGTGCGGTCACCTCGGGCCGGCGGTACCGGGGTCGGCGGACCCGGCGGACGTGCAGCTGGGCGCAGCACACCTGCACCACGAGCCGCGCCACGCCGAGGACCAGGGCCACGCCGAGCAGGAGGTTCATCCCGGAGCTCAGCCAGCCGGCACCGGTCTGCGCCCAGCGCAGCGCCGTACCGCTCAACCGGGCGCCGCCACCGGCCTGAAGCATCGAGGCGGGTGCGCCGATCCCCTCCGACACGGTGGTGAACCGGTATCCGTCCCGGCTGAGCCGCGGCAGCAGCTGCTCCAGCGCGGCCACGGTCTGGCTGCGGTCCCCGCCACCGTCGTGCATCAGGACCACGGCGCCCGCGCCGCCCTGTGGGGTGGCTGCCCGGACGATGGCCGGTACGCCCGGACGCTCCCAGTCCTTGGCGTCCCGGTCGGCGAGCACGGCCACGTGGCCGCTGCCGGCGGCGTTCCGCAGCGCCTGGTACTCCGACGCGCTCAGCGAGGCGGTGGTCGACGAGAACGGGAGCCGGAGCAGAGTGACCTCGCGGCCGGTCGCTCCGGCGATCGCGTTCCGGGTCCAGGAGAGCTCGGCGGCGGCGCGCCAGGTCGACGCGGCACCGAGGTCGGCGTGCGTGAAGGTGTGCGAGCCGATCTCGTGCCCCTCGGCGAGGATCCGCCGGACCAGTTCGGGATGCCGGTCCACCCGGGAGCCGACCAGGAAGAACGTGGCGTGCGCGTGGTACCGGCGGAGCACGTCGAGGATCTGCGGGGTCCAGCGCGGGTCCGGCCCGTCGTCGAAGGTCAGCGCCATCGTGCGGGACGGCAGCCGCCGCGCCGCCGGCGTCGGCCCGTCCAGCCGCAGCACCGGGCCGCCGCTGGTGATCTGCCTGGGCGCGGCGGGGCCGGGTGCGCCGGACGGGCCGGACCCGCCGCCGACGTTGGTGGCCAGGCCGTTGAAGCTCAACGCTCCGAGCAGCACGAACAGGCCGAGCAGGAGCAGGATCCAGTGGGCCCGGGGATCGGGGCGGGCGACGTGTCGGGCCATGGTCAGGGCTTGCCCGGGGTCCTGCTCGGCTTGGCGGAACTGCGGTGCTCGTCGCCCTGGCCGGGCACGCTGGTGGACGGCCGCGCGGCGGGCGCTGTGCTGGTCCGGGTGGCGGTCGGCCGGGTGGCGGTCGGTGCGGACGACGGCAGGGTGGTGGTCGGGTCCGGTCGCTGGCTGGCGCTGGTCGTCGGCTGCGGGCGGCCGGGCGCGTCGACCCCGGCCTCGATCGGTGGGTTGACCTTGGTTTCGGACCAGCCGGGGATCGGCACCGAGGAGTCGAAGAAGAGTCCGGCCAGGATGAGGCCGAGACTGACCAGCAGCCCCAGGCCCATCGCCGTGCCGGCGATCACGGTGAGCCGGCGCCGTCGGCCGGTCCGGTCGACGAACACCGGCGGCGCGGCGCCGGGCTGGTTCTGCATGCTGATGGTCTCCGCTGTTCCGCTCCGCACCGTCCGGTGCACCGGGGCTCGGGAGGTCCGCCCGTGGACCTCCCGGCCGTAACAGCGTCCAGCCCGGCCGACGCGTCACATCTGGTTCAGGGGGTCCAGCGGGGATCGCGGCCGGTCCGGCCGAGCAGCCGGTCCAGCGGGGTGGCGTCCGGCGTGGTGGGAACGGGCGCGCCGAAGGCGCCCATCTGCTGGCCGGTCTCACCCATCCGGTCCATGAAGCCGTGCCCCGCCGCCAGCACCGCCGGGTCGACCTCCAGCCGCTGCCCGGTGGCCCGGGCCAGGTCCCAGCCGTGCACGGTCAGGTCGATCAGAGCCATGTCGCCGACCGTCTCCTGCGGCAGCCCCATCCCCGGCGAGACCCCCGCCAGCGCGGCGGGGTCCGACCATGCCTCGACCAGGCGTACGGTCTCCGCCGCGAAGCGGTCCCGCCAGCCCTCGGTCAGGTGGTCGGTCTTGCCCGACCAGTCCACCTCCCGCCGCCGGGCCAGCGTCTGGAAGTTGACCACCACGTCGTAGAGGTGGTTGAGCAGTTGTCGCACCGAATAGTCGGGGCACGGCGTGGGCAGGTCGAGCTGGTCGTCGGAGATGCCCTGGACCACCGCCACCGTCCGGGGTGCGGCGACGGCCAGCAGCTCACTAGTCTTCGTGGTCATAGGGCCAGCGTATGAGGGTGGTCTTGAAGAAATGCGACACGAACCGCGGCGGGACCGCCGGGGGATCCTCGATCCCGACCGGCTGCTCCGGCGGGTCCGGTTCCGGCGCCGCCTGCCCGCCCCGGCGCTGCGCCCGTACGTCGAGCACTACTGGCTGATCGACTGGGCGCTGGACGAGCCCTTCGAGCAGCAGGTGGTCCCGCACCCGGCGGTCAATGTGGTGTTCCAGGCGCAGGACGGCGGACCGGAGGCCGCCGAGATCGCCGGGGTCGACCTCGCGTTGTTCACCGTCACCCTGCACGGCGTCGGCCGGGTCACCGGAGTGCAGTTCCGCCCCGGCGGCTTCCGCCCGTTCTGGCGCCGGTCGGTGGCCGAGCTGACCGGCCGGCGCCGCCCGCTGCCCGCCGGCCCGCCGGTTACCGGCACGACACCCGCCGGACCGTACGCCGCCGGTGCCGTCTGCCCCGGCACGGACGACGACCGGTGCCGCCGGGTGGACGACCTGCTCACCGCCTGGAACCCGGAACCGGATCCACTCGCCGCCGAGGCGACCGCGCTGGTCGAGGAGATCCGGGCCGACCGGAGCATCCTGCGGGTGGATGACTTCGCCCGCCGGCACGGCCGCTCCACGCGGCAGTTCCAGCGACTCTTCCTCGACCACGTCGGGGTCGGCCCGAAGTGGGTGATCCGGCGGTACCGGCTCCAGGAGGCGATCGAACAGGCCGCCGCCGGGCCGCTCGACTGGTCACGGGTCGCCGCCGACCTCGGGTACGCAGACCAGGCCCACCTGGTCCGCGAGTTCACCGCCGTGGCCGGAGTCTCGCCCGCCGCCTACGCCCGGTCGCTGGCCACCTCCGGCCAGCGGTGACTCGATGCGACGAGGCTGCCGCCCCGGGCCGCCACCTCCGCCGCCTTTGCTCTGCTTCAACGGACGCAACAGCTACCCGCTGTCACCGCTCTGTTCGATCCAGTGCCATGACGAGGGCGAGTGCGCGCAGCTCAGCCAGGTGTTGCGTGGGTTGAAGCAGAGCAAAGGTGGTGGCGCCTTCCTACCGGCCAGCGGCAGCGGTAACGCATCGTCACCACCCGCCGTGCCCACCGAGCGTAGGCACCGGAGACGCGATCAGCGGCGCCGGACGGCGACCACCGCGACGTCGTCGTGGATCTCGGGCGGCGCCAGCTCGACCAGCAGCCGCTGGCAGAACAGGTCCAGGTCGTGGTCCACCTCGGCGGCGACCACGCTCAGCGCGGCCAGCCCGTCGTCGATGGTGGTGTCCCGACGCTCGATCAGCCCGTCGGTGTAGAGGACCAGCGTGGCCCCGGCCGGCAGCACGAACTCCAGATCCGGCGGGCGCGGGGCGCGCACCCCGAGCAGCGGCGCGGCGTGCTGCACGAACTCCACCCGCCCGTCCCGGCTGATCAGGGGCGGCAGGTGACCGGCGCTGGCCAGCCGGACCAACCCGCTGCCGGGGTGCAGCAACAGCAGGCAGAGGGTGGCCTGCTCATTGGGGAGCAGGGTACGCATCAGCTCGTTGACCCGGTCCAGGATCACCCCGGGTTGGTGCCCCTCCACCGCGTACGCCCGTACCGCGTGGCGCAGCTCGGCCATCACGGTGGCGGCGTGCAGCGAGTGGCCGGCCACGTCGCCCACCGCCACGAGCAGGTGGCCGTCGAGCATCACCAGCTCGTAGAAGTCGCCGCCGACCTCCGTCTGAGCGCTCGCCGGCTCGTACCGGACGGCCAGGTCGAGGCCGGCGACCTCGGGCAGCCGGCGGGGCAGCAGGCTGCGCTGGAGGGTGACCGCGATGCGGTGCTCCTCGTCGAAGGAGCGCTGCGCCTCCACCGCCGAGGCCACCGCCTGCGCGAGCTGCACGAGCACCGGCGTACGGACGGTCTGGGTGGCGGTCGGCACCACCACGTAGAGCGGGGCCCGGTCCTCACGCAACCGGGCGGCGGCGACGGTGACCGTGTCACCGGCCGGCCACTCGACCAGACCCCAGTTGCCCGGTTCGTCGATCCGGACGGTGGAGCCGATCGGCACCCCGGTGTCGTCCACCGACCACGGCACCACCGTCGGCGCCGCGTCCGGCCCGGCGGAGACCCCGGCCAGGCAGTCCCCGTCGAAGGTCTCGGCGACCACCGCCGCCGGGCTCTTGAAGATCCGGGCGGCGCCGGACGCCGCCGCCTCCAGCAGCCGGACGAAGTTCGACGCGGCGTGCATCTGCACGGTGGCGTCGGCGAGCGCGGTCAACCGCTCGGCGAGCTGTTCCGCCCGCCGCCGGGCCTGGTAGTAGCGGAGCACCGCGTGCGTGGTGGCGACCAGCTCCTCCGGCTCGATCGGCTCGGCCAGGTACGCGTCCGCGCCCCGGGTCAGCCCCTGCGCCCGGTCCCCGACGTCGATCGCGTGCGCGGAGACGTGGATGACCGGCGTCACCGGGTGGGCCTCCTTGATCCGCTCGCAGACCTCGAAGCCGCTCATGTCGGGCAGCCGGACGTCGAGCACCACCACGTCGATGTGCTCGTTCTCCACCAGAGCCAGCGCCTCGGCGCCGTTCTCCGCCTCGACGGTCCGGAACCCCGCCCGGTTCAGCCAGCTCACCAGCAGATACCGCTTGGTACGACTGTCGTCGACCACCAGCACGGTCGCCGCGCCGCCCTCCACCGTCAGGCTCCGTCCACGGGAAGGCGGACCGTGAATGTGCTCCCCCGACCCGGTTCGCTGGACAACTCCAGCGTCCCGCCGAGCAGGTTCACCAGCCGCCGCGCGTACGGCAGGCCGAGGCCGGTGCCGCCGACCCGGGTCGTCCCGGGCACCTGGTAGAACTCCTCGAAGATCCGCTCGTGCAGCTCGGGCGGGACGCCGACACCGGTGTCCGAGACCGACAGCGACCAGCGGTCGTCGCGGCGTTCGGCGCGCAGCCGGACCTCGCCCCGCTCGGTGAACTTCAGGCCGTTGTGCAGCAGGTTGCGCAGCACCGGGGCGAGCAGCACCTCGTCGGAGCGGACCATGGCCGGGGCGGGCGGCTCCTCCACCACCAGCTCGACCCCGGGCCGGGCGGCCAGTGCCCGGAGGGTGCCGCGCAGCTGGCCGAAGAGGCCCCGCAGGTCCACCTCGGTCCAGTTGACCTCGATCCGGCCGGACTCGGCCTTGGCCAGGTCGAGCAGCTCGTTGACCAGACCGAGCAGGTCCGACGCGGAGGACCGGATCAGCCCCACCTGCCGAGCCTGCTCGGCGGTGAGCGGGTCGGAGGCGGAGTCGGCCAGCAACCGGCTCAGCCCGATGATCGCGGTGACCGGGGCGCGCAGCTCGTGGCTGACGTTGGCCAGGAACCGGCTCTTCGACTCGCTGGCCGCCCGCAGCTGCGCGGACTTCTCGTCCAGCTCGGCGTAGAGGGCCACCACCCCGCGATTCGTCTCCTCCAGCTCCTCGGTGAGCTGGTTGTAGAGCGCCATCACGCCGCGGTTGGTCTCCTGGAGCTCCGCGTTGAGCACCTCCAGCTCGTCGCGGTGGCTGCGTACCTCGTCCAGAGCGGCGATGAGCTGGGCGTTCTGGGCGGCCAGCTCATCCAGCGCGGTGCCCGGAGCGCTGCCTGCCAGCTCGGCGCGAAGCTCGGCGAGACGCTCAGGCGTCAACGCCGGCGCGTTCGGCGGGACACGTCGGGACATCCTCACGACCGTATCGTCCCCGTCCGCCACGACGCCCAGCATGTCCACCAGACGCGCCACCGCGCCGGACGCCGGCTCGTACCGGTTGTCGGGCAGCGGGCGGACCGGGAGCAGGTCCACGCGGAGGACGAACCGACCGGACACCGGGTCGGTGTCGAGCACGAAGGCGACATCGGCGCCCCCGACCGCGCGCAGCAGGTCCCGGGCCACCTCGCTGAGCGCGGTGGCGACGCGTACCTGGTCCTGGTGCTCCAGCCCGACGGCGGCGGCCACCTCCCGCCCGCGCTGCCGGACCAGGAAGATGTCCTGCTCCACCCGCAGCGCCAGCTGGAGCAGCGGCTCCAGCGGGGACGGGCCGGTCACGACGGCCCCCGGGCCACCAGGACGCAGGCATCGTCCCGGCGGATCGCGGCGTCGCGCAGCAGGGTCGCCGCCACCACCACGGGGGCCCGCGTGGTGAGGCCGGGATAGTCGTCGAGGTCCCAGCGGTCGACCACGCCGTCGCTGTGCATGACCAGCGTCGCGCCGGGCGGGAACGGGTAGTCGTACTCGCGTACCGCCGGGCGCTGGTGGCCGGCGATGCCGGGCAGCGAGACCAGGCCCCGCCGCCGTTCGCCCGCAACCACGATCACGGCTGCGATATTGCCCAGCCCCGCGTATCGGAGCAAGCCCGCGGCGGGGTCCAGCTCGGCCACGGCCAGCGCGGCGCCCCGGGTGTGCGAGATGCTGCGGTGCAGGTGCTGCACGACGCTCGCCGGCGGCCCCACCGGGGCGGCCCGGAACGCGGCGACCGCGGCCCCGCTGGCCGCCGCCGCCAGCGGGCCGTGCCCCAGGCCGTCGGAGACCAGCACCTGGTGCCGGCCGTCGACCACGCGCACCTCGTACCCGTCGCCGCTGACCTGCTCGCCGGTGATCGGCCGGGTCAGCCCACCGGCCCAGTCCGGCGCCGCCGGCGGCCCGTCCCAGACCTGCACGGCCAGCACGGTGCCCCGGCCCGGCAGCGAGTATCCGTCGAACCAGCTCGCCTGGCGGACGATCGCGCCGAGACCGATGCCGAGGGTGCCGGTGGTGGAGTGCCCGTCGACGGAGGACAGGGCGAGGTCGGCCATGCCGGGGCCGGAGTCGATGACCACCAGCTCCACCCCGGCCCGGCCGGACCGGCGTACCGGGCGGAGCAGCAGCGAGCCCTCCTGGGCGTGCTTGACCAGGTTGCTGGTCAGCTCGGCGGTGATGATGGCCAGGTCGGCGACCCGCTGGGGGCCGAGCTCGAGCTGCTGGCCGAGGCGTTCGGCCGCCCGGCGTACGCCGCTCGCCCCGCCGCCGCTCTCCATCCGGAACCAGAGGCCGTGGTCGGCGACCACGTCCGCGCTCATCGGGACCACTTGGTGACGGTCACCCGGGTGCCCTCGCCCACGGCCGTCCAGATGTCGAAGTCGTCGACCAGCCGGCGGGCGCCGCTCAGCCCGAGGCCGAGGCCGCCGCCGGTGGTGTAGCCATCGGTGAGGGCCAGGTCGAGGTCGGGGATGCCCGGCCCCTCGTCGGCGAAGACGATGCGGATCCCCCGCCGGCGGCCGTCGTCGGTCGTGCTCACCTTGGCGGTGCCCCCACCGCCGTAGATCAGCGTGTTCCGGGCCAGCTCGCTGGCGGCGGTGACCAGCTTGGTCTGGTCGACCAGGGAGAGCTTGGCCGCGACCGCGGCGGTACGCACCAGCTGCCGTACCCGGACGACGTCCTCGTCGCTACGGATCGCCTGGGTCGACGGCACCCCCAGGTCGACGCCAGCGGTCATGACCTGGCCGTCGTCTCGGGGTCCTCGTCGCCGTCGGCCTCGTCCCACTCGTCGCCCCGGGCGGCCGCGATCAGCTCCATGCCGCGTTCCACGTTCAGCGCGGTACGGATGCCGTTGAGCGACAGGCCCAGCTCGACCAGGGTGATGGCGACGGCGGGACGCATGCCGACCACCACCGTCTCCGCGTCCAGCACCTTGGAGATGGACGCGATGGCGGAGAGCATCCGGCCGACGAACGAGTCGACGATGTCCAGGGCGGTGATGTCGATGATCACACCGTGGCTGCCGGTGGCGACGATCCGTTCGGCCAGGTCCTCCTGGAGCTGGACCGCCGTCTGGTCGGACATGTCCACCTGGATGGAGACCAGCAGGATGTCGCCGATCTTGAGGATCGGCACCCGCTCCATCAGGCCTCCCGACGGGCGCGGCGGGAGGTGGTGGTCTCGACGCCGGTCAGCCGCAGCACGTGACGCAGCGCGTCGGCCAGGCTCGCCTTGGTGGCGATGTCGCCGAACTCGATGCCCAGCGCCACGATGGTCTGCGCGATCTGCGGCCGGATGCCGGAGATGATGCAGTCGGCGCCCATCAGCCGGGCGGCCACCACGGTCTTGAGGATGTGCTGCGCGACCTGGGTGTCCACCGCCGGCACGCCGGTGATGTCGATGATCGCGTACGGCGAGCCGGTGTCGACCAGGGTCTGGAGCAGCCGCTCCATCACCACCTGGGCCCGCGCCGAGTCGAGGGTGCCGACCAGCGGGACGGCGACCACGCCCTCCCACAGCTTCACCACCGGGGTGGAGAGCTCCAGGAGCTGCTCCGCCTGGTCGGCGATCAGGCTCTCCCGGGTGCGGACGTAGCTCTCGAAGGTGAACAGGCCCATCTGGTCGAGCAGGGCGGAGAAGCCCAGGAAGTCGCGGAGGTTCGCCGTGTCCTGGCTCTCCTCTATCAGCTCGAGCAGCGCGTCCTTGAGGGCGAAGACGCTGATCGCGGTCTCGGTGGCGCTGAAGCCCTGCCGGGCGCGGTTGCGCGACAGCTCGGCCAGCACGGCGCGCAGCTCGCCGCCGTGCTCGTCGGCCAGGTCGGTCAGCCCGGCCCCCAGCGCGTCGATCATGCTACGGTGCAGCTCGCCCACCTGGCGGGCGAGTTCCGCCTGGCTGAGTCGGCCGCGCAGCGAGGCGGCGATGAGCTCCGTCCAGCGCTGGGTCAGCCGTTCGGCGTGCTCGGTCAGCAGCGGGACGAGCCGGCCGCTCGATTCGGCGTTCAACGCCATGTTGACCTCCCTGAACTCTGGACGGGCGGACTCTATCACCGGAGGTTGAGGCCTTACTTGCCACGCGGCAAAGGAATGATCGTCGGCACCCGTGTCGGCTCCCGTTCTGCATTCCACCCGCTTCGTGGGATACCGTTCCACCGAACACAGGAGGTCGGCGAATGTCCCTGACGGTGCACACGGAACAGCGCGGCGACGTGGTCGTCGTGTCGGTCGCGGGCGAACTGGACATGGCCACGGCACCGCAGTTGCAGGACCAGATCACTGATCTGCTGGACAAGGGGCGCAACCGCCTCGTCTTCGACCTGGCGGACGTGTCGTTCTGCGACTCGACCGGGCTGTCGGTGTTCGTACGCGCCAAGAACAGCTGCGACGAGGCCGGCGGCGTGGTCCGGCTGGCCGCCCCGCAGCGCGGCGTCCTGCGCATTCTCGAGGTCAGCGGCCTGGTCGAGGTGCTGCACACGTACCCGACGGTGGAGCAGGCGGTCGCGGGCGACCCGACGCCGGCCTCCTCCTGACCGTTTCCCCTCAGCACTCGTCCTCGATGTAGCGGGGGCGGGCGATCACCATGCCCGCCGTCGTCTGCACGACGAGCGCCCCCAGCAGGAAGCCGAGCGGCGCGGTCCAGCCCCCGGTCACCTCGTAGAGGATGCCGACCAGCAGCGGACCGAGCGCCGCGATGACGTAGCCGGTGCTCTGCGCGAAGGCGGAGAGCGCGACGGTGCCCTCGGCGGTCCGGGCGCGCAACCCGATCGTCGTCAGGATCAGCGGGAACGCGCCCTGGCCGAGGGCCAGCAGGAGCACCCAGAGCGGCGCCGGACCGTGCGGCGCGACCGCCAGGCCGAGGTACGAGACCGTGGAGAAGGCGGTCAGCGCGAGCACCAGCGGCCGCAGCGTGCGCAGCCGGCCGGCCAGGGCCGGCATCGCCAGCGCCACCGGCACGCCGAGCGCGGTGACCCCGGCGAGCAGCAGCCCGGCGGTCTCGGCGGAGTAGCCGGCGTCCCGGAAGAGCTGCGCCAGCCAGCCCATGATCGCGTACCCGCTGAGCGACTGCGCCCCGAAGTAGACCGCCATCGCCCAGCCGAGCCGGGTCCGCGCCGGACGTACCCGGGCCGGGGCCTTGGCGGCCGCCGCCGGGGCCGCCGCCCGCCGCGCCGCACCGGCCCGCAGCGCCAGCGGCACCCACGGGAGTACGGCGAGCGCGGCCAGCGCGGCCCAGACGCCGAGCCCGGCCCGCCAGGAGCCGAAGGCGTGCGCCACCGGCACCGCCGAGGCGGCGGCCACCGTCGTGCCCACCGTCAGGGCCATCGTGTACGCCCCGGTGACCAGCCCGGTGCGGTGCGCGAAGTGCTGCTTGACCAGCATCGGCAGCAGGATGTTGGCGACCGCGATGCCGGCCAGCGCGAGCGCGCTGGTGAGCACGAAGACCGCCGCCGAGTCGGTGACCACCCGGAGCACCTGCCCGACGGTGAGCGCGAGCATGGCCAGCACCAGCACCCGGGCGGCCGGCCAGCGGCGGACCAGCCACGGGGTGAGCGCGCCGAGGCCGGCGAAGGCGATGGTGGGCAGGGTGGTGACGAAGCCGGCCATCGTGCCGGAGAGCCCGAGACCGCCGCGTACCTCGTCGAGGAGGGCGCCGAGGCTGGTCACCGCGGCGCGCAGGTTCAACGCGACCAGCAGCATCCCGACCAGCACCAGCGCGCCGCCGCGCACCGGGCCGACCGGGCGGGCCGGGGCGGCGGCCGGGGTCGGGCCGGGGGTGACATCGGTGCTGGGCGCGACGGCCGGAGCCTCGGTGGACGTGGGTGGCGGCGTCATGACCTCGAACCTACAATCATGGGATGAATTTCGGCAGGAGTTGTAACCGGTGACACCCCCCGTCGATTCCGTCGTCGTGCCCCCACGCGGGCACCGGGTCCGCCAGACGATCGAGCAGCTCCGCGCCCGGATCCTCGGCGGCGAGTGGCCGGTGGGCGGCCGGATCCCCACCGAGCCGCAGCTCGTCGCCGCGCTCGGCGTGGGGCGGAACACCGTCCGCGAGGCGGTCCGCGCACTGGTGCACGCCGGGGTGCTGGAGTGCCGGCAGGGCTCCGGGACCTACGTGGTCTCCACCGACGAACTGGCCCCGGTGGTGGCGCGCCGGCTCACCGACGACCGGATGGCCGAGGTGATCGAGGTGCGGCGCGCCTTCGAGGTGGAGGGGGCCCGGCTGGCCGCGCTGCGGCGTACCCCGGCGGACCTGGCGGCGCTCGACGCCGCGCTGGCCGCCCGGGAGGCCGCCTGGCGCTCCGGCCGGGTGGACGACTTCGTCGAGGCGGACGCCGCACTGCACACCGCCGTGGTGGCCGCCGCGCACAACGCCATGCTCGCCGAGCTGTACGCCTCGGTCGGCGCGGCGCTGCGCAGCACCGTGGCCCAGGCCATGGGCGACACGCTGGAGCCCGAGCGCTACGTCGACCACGGGCGGCTGGTCGAGGCGATCCGGGCCGGCGACCCGGCACGGGCGGCGATCGAGGCCGGCGCTTTTCTCGAGGCCCCCTCCCGGGCATAGGGTCTCCCGGACGGAGAACCGGACAGCACGGGAGAACGAATGCTCAGGGGCTTCAAAGACTTCATCATGCGCGGCAACGTCGTCGACCTGGCAGTCGGCATCGTCATCGGCGCAGCCTTCACCGGCTTGGTCTCGCAGTTCACCAAGTCGTTCCTGGAACCGCTGATCAAGTTCTTCGGTGGCGGGACCGCGCTCAAGGCGGGCAGGTGGGAGATCAGTGACGGCAACTACATGGACTGGGCGGCCTTCATCAACGCCGTCATCACCTTCCTGCTCACCGCGGCGGTGCTCTACTTCCTGGTCGTCTACCCGATGAACCGGCTCGCGGAGCGGCGGCGGCGCGGCGAGGAGCCGCCCCCGAAGGCGCCGAGCGAGGAGATCAAGCTGCTCACCGAGATCCGGGACGCGCTGCTCGCCGGCAACCAGGCCACCCCGGCCCAGCGGGGCGCGCTGGACGACGTGCTGGGCCGCCGGCCGGAGCCGCCCGCGCCGCGCTGACGCCATAGCCGATCGGCCCCCATGGGAATCCCGTGGGGGCCGACTCATGTCGAACACATGTTCGATAGAGTCCGGCCATGGAGCAGCGCAGGCACTGGTGGAACGGGAAATGGGGGCGGCTGGCCCGGCGGGACGTCTTCCTCCGGGTGGACGGCGACCGCTGGCACGTCGAGCAGCGCGCCGGCGGCGCCGAGGGGGTCTCCCGGTTCTACGAGTACGGCAGCGCGGACGAGGCGGAGGAGACCGTCCGGGCGCTGCTGGACGGGCCGGACACCTGGCGCGAGCTCTCCCCCCGCCCGCCGGGCGGCTGGGCCCCGCCCGTTTAGCGCCGGGGCGGTCCGGGAACCGCGCCTGCATGAGCCAGCAGCAGGAGACCGTCTCCCGGGTCACCACCGGCATGCGGGTGGTCGACTCCACCGGCGCCGAGATCGGCACCGTGGATCTCGTCCAGCGCGGCGACCCGGCGGCGGTGACCGTGCAGGCGCCGGACGGGGTCGATCCCGGCAGCAGCCTGGACGAGCTGATCGAGTCGGCGGCGGCCGAGGAGCCGGACGTCCCCGCCGACCTGGCCGCCCGGCTGCTGCGCGGCGGCTACCTGAAGGTGGCCGCCGAGCGGGCCCGCACCGGCGCGGTCTACGTACCGGCCGACCGGATCGCGGCCGTCACCGAGCAGGGGGTACGCCTCGACGTCCCCGCCGCGGAGCTGCCCGAGGAGGAGTGAGGACCGGCCTAGGCTGACGTCATGTGGATGGTGATCGGGGAGCAGCGCGCCACACCCGCCGATCCGGCGGCGCGGGCCGCCGCGTTCGCGCACATGGCCGAGGTGACGCGGCGGAGCCCCGGCTTCATCCGGGGCTGGTGGGGCGCGGACGGCGACGATTCCGAGCTCACCCACGCGCTGGTCGTCCTCGACACGCTCGGCCATGCCCGGGCGCTGAAGCAGATGGTCGAGCAGAACGTCGCCGGCGTCCGCCTGCGGCTCATGGAGATCGGCGTCGAGGCGGAGGGCACCCCCTGACGGCGTTGACCGCTCATCCCACCCGCGCCGGAGCGACCGGATCCGCCTCCGGCTCGTCGTCGACGGGCGGAGGCGTGGTCGCGGGAGCGGTCCGGCGGCGGAAGAGCAGGAGCATCAGCCAGCCGGCGACCAGGCCCCAGAAGGCCCCGCCGACGCCGAGCAGGCTGATCCCGGCGGCGGTGACCACGAAGGTGACCACCGCGGCCTCCCGGGCGTCCGGCTCGGCGACGGCCGCGGCGACCGCCCCGGCCAGCGCGCCGAGCAGCGCGAGCCCGGCCACCGCCTCGACCACTCGGGCTGGAGGCGATCCGGATGGTCGCCGACGGGGTGGCCAGCCCCGCCGACA
>NZ_JBSGJR010000065.1:0-19111 GCF_053605645.1 Micromonospora sp. NPDC003776 | reverse complement strand
CCGCGCGGGTCCGCGCGCCCGCCAGCCGGCCGGTGAGCCTCTCCGTGCCGGCGATCAAGGTGACCGCGCCGATCACCCCGGTCGGGCAGGCGAAGGACGGCTCGGTGGACGTCCCGCCGTTGACCCAGCACAACCAGACCGGCTGGTACGACCGCGGCGCGGTCCCGGGCGAGGCCGGCCGGGCGATCATCGTGGGGCACGTGGACACCAAGAGCGGGCCGGCGGTCTTCTACCACCTGCGTGACCTCAAGCCGGGCGACCGGATCGAGGTGACCCGGTCGGACCGGAGCGTGGTGACCTTCATGGTCGACACCGTGGAGTACTTCGACAAGGCCAACCTCCCCGCGGACCGGGTCTACGGCGACTCCGGCCCTCCCGAGCTGCGCCTGATCACCTGCGGCGGCGAGTGGCGCGGCGGGCGCACCGGCTACCAGGACAACGTGATCACGTTCGCCTCCCTGGTCGGCACCCGCAGGCCCTGACGGCCGGAGCGCTCCGGGGCGGGGTTTCGGGTTGGAGCCCCTTTGGAGCTGATGTCACCAACGACTCACCGCACGGCCGCCCATCCGGCCGCCCATCCGGGCGCCCGTCCGGGCCGCTCCGTGTGGCCCACCGCCCCCGTGCGGCGTCGGGTCAGCCGGAATCTTGGACAGTTGCCGTTCGCTGGGAACCGGAACTGTCCAAGATCTGCAGTGGCGGGGCGGGGAGGGTGTGGTGCGGGTGGATCAGCCGCGGCCGGGGACCTGCTGGACCACCTCGAACTCCAGCAGCGTGGCCCCGGTGGCGACCGGCTTGCGCGGCTCGCCGCCCCCGCCGCCGGCGTGCGCGGCCCGGGACGGACCCTGCGCCCACGCCTGGTACGCCTCCTCCGACTCCCACCGCGTGTAGACGAAGTAGCGGTTCTCCCCGGCGACCGGGCGGAGCAGCTCGAAGCCGAGGAAGCCGGGCGAGTTCTCCACCGCGCCGGCCCGGGCCGCGAACCGCTTCTCCAGCTCCTCGCCGGCACCGGGCGGAACGTCGATCGCGTTGATCTTCACGACTGCCATGCGTCCCACCCTACGGGGATCAGAACCCCTCGACGGCAGGCACCAGGTCGGCGTCGACCACGATCGGGGCGTGGTCGGAGGGACCCTTGCCCTTGCGCGCCTCCCGGTCCACGTACGCGGAGCGGACCGCGCGGGCGAACGGCGCGGAGGCGTACACGAGGTCGATCCGCATGCCCTTGTTCTGGTGGAACATGCCGGCCCGGTAGTCCCAGTAGGTGAACGGGTGCGGCCCCTTCATCGGGGTCGGCACGACGTCGCTCAGCCCGAGGTCGCGCAGCGCCGCGAGCGCCGCCCGCTCGGGCGGGGTGACGTGGGTGGAGGTGACGAAGAGCGCCGGGTCCCAGACGTCGGCGTCGGTCGGGGCGACGTTGAAGTCCCCGCAGACCGCCAGGGGCAGGCCGGCGGCCAGCTCCGGTTCCAGCGCGTCGCGCAGCGCCGCGAACCAGGCGAGCTTGTACGCGTAGTGCGGGTCGTCGGGCGCCCGGCCGTTCGGTACGTACACCGACCAGACCCGGACCCCGTCGCAGGTGGCGGAGATGGCCCGCGCCTCCGGCTCGGGAAAGCCGGGTTCCCCGGGGAAGCCGACCGCCACGTCGGCCAGCCCGACGCGGGACAGGATGGCGACCCCGTTCCACCGGCCGTCGCTGTGGCTGGCCGCCTCGTAGCCGAGTTCCCCCACCTCGGCGACCGGGAACGCCCCGTCGGGGCACTTGGTCTCCTGCAGGCAGACGACGTCCGGCTTCGTACCGGCCAGCCAGTCGAGCAGCCGGGGCAGGCGGGCCTTCACCGAGTTGACGTTCCAGGTCGCCAGGCGCATGTCTCCAGCCTGCCCCATCCCGCCGCCGCCTGCCGAGTCAGCGCGCCGGCAGGGCCGCCGACCACCGGCCGTCGCCCGCCCGCCGCCGCTCGGCCGCCGGTGCCCGCCGCCGCCGTCGGGACGGTCGACTCGGGATGCGGCATCCCGCGGTGTCCCTGCCGTGGGAGACAACGGGCTGCCGCATTCCGTGCGGCGGCAGGCCGCCGGAGCGGGCCGTGCGGCGGCAGGCCGCGCGAGCGGGTGGAGAAGCTCAGCGGTCCGGGGTGTCGCCGGGGCGGGTCTGCTCGGCGAGGAAGCGTTCCAGCTCGGCGCCGAGTTCGTCGGCGGTGGGCAGCGGTCCGGTCTCGGCGGCGAGCAGGTTCTGCTGGGTACGACCCCGGGCGAACGCGTCGTACTGCTCCTCCAGGGCCTGCACCAGGGTGGCGGCCTCCTCGGTCTGGGCGACCTGGCGGTCGATCTCCACCCGGACCACCTCGGCGGCGCTGCGCAGGCCGTCCCGGGGCAGCAGCAGTCCGGTGCTGCGGGACACCGCGGCGAGCAGTGCCTCGGCGGCGGCCGGGTACTCGGTCTGGGCGACGTAGTGCGGCACGTGCGCGGCGAAGCCGAGGGCGTCGCGGCCCTGCTCGCCGAGGCGGTACTCCAGCAGGTGGCCCACGCTGCCGGGCACCTGGACCCGCTGGAGCCAGGGCTCGTAGCCGGCGATCAGCTCGCGCCGGGTGGCGTGGGCCGTGACGCCGCTGGGCCGGGTGTGCGGCACCGCCATCGGGATCGAGTTGAGGCCCACGGTGAGCCGGACGTCGAGCCGGGTGGCGAGGCCGGCGACCGCGGCCACGAAGCGTTCCCACTGCAGGTCCGGCTCGGGGCCGGTGAGCAGCAGGAACGGGGTCTCGTCGTCGTCGCGGAGCAGGTGCAGCTCCAGCGCCGGCGCGTCGTAGTCGGCCCAGTGGTCCTCGACGAAGGTCATCACCGGCCGGCGGGAGCGGTAGTCGAAGAGCTGGTCGACGTCGAACCGCGCGATGGGCTGCGCCTCCAGGGAGGTGAGCAGTTGTTCCCGGGCCAGCCGGGTGGCGCTGCCGGCGTCGACGAAGCCGGTGAGCGCCTGGATCAGCACCGGTTGGCCGAGTTCGGGCAGATCGTCGCTGAGTTCGTAGAGCTCGTGTGGGTCGAGCACCGGTGGAGACCTCCCTGGAAACGCGCGTACGGCGGCCGTGCGCGCACGGCTCCCCGTGGGGCCAACGTACCGGCCATCCTGGTCCATTCCGTTACGGCCCGGTTCGGGGGGCGGCGGGTGATCACGAACCGGTCGAGGTGGGGTGCAGATCGGGGCGAATACGTTGATCTTGCTCGGACTTTCGGGTGAAAGGCCTAGCAGTGGATCAATCGAACGGCCGAGTTAGTGGACCTTGGGGTGGGGCGTCGGTCGGTGTCCGGGTTCCTCCCCGCCCCGGCGCGCCCCGGCGCGGATCGGAGGTTCGCCTGCTTCGCGAGGGCTGCCCCGGACCAGGATGGGCTGCCCGCCGATGTCCGGGTTGCCGGAGCCGGATTGTGGCCAGGCCCACAGGATCACGCTGGGTGACCAGCGTTCCTCCTGCCTAGCCTCGTCGAATGCGTGACGACGGCACCCTCGACGACCAGCACGGCCTCGACGGCACGATTGACCGTTCGGACGATACTCCCTCCACCGTCCGGTCAGCCGACTCCGTGGAGACTCCCACTCCCCGACCTTCCCTCCGTACCCGCTTGAGCGGCATCGCTAACCCCCTCGCGGCCCGGCCCGGCCGGACCAAGCTGGCGGTCGCCACCGGCGCGGTCTGCTGCCTCGGCCTGCTCGGGTTCAGCCAGGTGGGGATCGGCGGGGTCGGCGGTGCCACCAGCCCGGCGCCGTCGCAGCAGGAGGTCGCCCAGCGGGCGGCGCTCGACGCCGCCTCCCGTGGCCTGGAGCGCCAGACGCCCGCCCCGACCACCCCGACCACCCCGGCCGCCAGCCCCACTCCCACCGCCACCGCCACCCCGGCCGCGACGACGAAGCCCAAGCCGAAGGCGAAGCCCAAGCCGAAGCGGATCGTCCCGGTGGCCGGGCTGGACCAGGACCAGATGGACAACGCCAAGAAGATCGTGCAGGCCGGCCGGGAGATGGGCGTGCCGCGCCGCGGCCTGGTGATCGCGGTGGCCACCGCGATGCAGGAGAGCAACCTCTACAACTACGCCAGCGGCGTGCTGCCCGAGTCGCAGGACTACCCCCACCAGGCCATCGGCTGGGACCACGACTCGGTCGGGCTGTTCCAGCAGCGGCCGAGCAGCGGCTGGGGCACGGTCGGCGAGCTGATGGACCCGAAGTACGCCACCAAGGCGTTCCTGAGCGCGCTCGAGGAGATCCCGGGCTGGCAGGACATGGCGCTCACCGACGCCGCGCAGGCCGTGCAGGTCTCCGCGTTCCCGTGGGCGTACGCGCAGCACGAGTGGGCGGCCACCGAGGTCGTGGACGCGATCCTCGCCTGACCCGGTCCGGGGTGACCGGTGTGGACGGTTGTCGGCGGTCCGGTCCGGGTACCGGGGGATTGCCGGTCCCGGGTACACATGAGGGGGACCGCGGACGGGAGGACACCATGTCACTGGTGCAACGGATCAGCACGTTCCTGCGGTCGCCGCGCGGCCAGCAGCTGGTCGAACGCGGCCGGCGGGAGCTGGCCAAGCCGGAGAACCAGCAACGGCTGAAGCAGCTCGCGACCCGGCTGTCCAGCCGCCGGCGCTGACCCGTACGCCCACAGTTCGAGCCCCCGGGAGCCCCTCGTGACCGACCCCGCCCCCGTCGACGGCGGGAACGCCGTCCCCCCGCAGCCGGCCGCGCCCGGGGACGCCCCCGAGGCGCCGCCCGCCACCCTGTGGGACCGGATGCGGGACGACCCGCAGTACGCCCCGGAGCACCTGGCGCTGGAGGCGGTGCGGCGGCTCGGGCCGGAGGCCGCGCAGTGGGCCGCCCGGGAGCGGGCACAGCGCCCCGAGGTCCCGGGCGAGGAGCTGGCCGACCAGGCGGTCCGCAGGTTCCTCAACCACGCCCGGCTCTCCGGGGCGGTCTCCGGCGCGGCCGGGCTGCCCGGCGCGGTGCTCGACGTGGGGGTGCTGGCCTGGACCCAGGCCCGGCTGGTGCTGCACGTGGCCGCCGCGTACGGGGTCGACCCGGTGCACCCGGACCGGGCGACCGACCTGCTGGTGCTGCAGAAGGTGCACAAGGTCGCCGAGAGCGCCCGGCTCGCGCTCGGGGTGGCCGCCGGGCGGGAGCGCGCCGGCGCGCTCTTCGGCATGGCCGGGGAGCGCCCGTTGGGACGGGTGATGGTGCAGCTCGGCCTCCGGCTGGCCCAGATGGCCGGGGTACGGGCGGCGAAGCGGATCGTCGCGAAGGTGGTGCCCGGCGCGGCGATCGTCCTCGGCACCTGGGCGAACTCGTCGGCCACCAAGGACCTCGCCGAGCGGGCCCGGGCCCTCTACCGGGGCGGGCCGGGCGCCCTGCCGCAGCAGCGCCGGCCCTGACCCCGGGTCAGTCGTCCACCCAGCGCGCCACGCCCCAGGTCACCTCGGCGAGCCGGGCCTGCCCGGAGGCGTTCGGGTGGAACCAGTCGAGGCTGTTGACCTGGTCCAGGTCGAACCGCGCCCGGTGGACCGCGCCGCCGTCCCACCGGCACCGGAACCCGTACGCCCGGCACGCCGCCCGGAGCTGGTCGTTGTAGTCGTCGATCCGCTCGCGGAACCGGGTCCGCCGGGCGACCGCCGCCGGGGCGGTGGAGGTCGGGTCGGCCAGCAGCGCCGGGCAGACGCCGTGCGCCCAGGCGCGGACCGCCCGCTCGTCGGTGTGGCCGACCTGCCAGAGCCGGTACAGGTCGGGGATGCTGACCACCAGGACGCGGGCCTTCGGCCGGCCCCTGCGCAGCGTGCGCAGCCCGGCGTCCACCTGGGTGCGGAACGTGGTCACCGGGGTCATCGCGGCCACGTCGCCCTGGCAGGCGTCGTTCGCGCCGACCAGCACCGTCACGTGGTCGGCCCGGTCCCGGACCGCCGCGGCGGCCTGTCCGGGCAGCGCCCGTGCCCGTGCCCCCGGCGCCGCCCGGTTGACCGCCCGCAGCCCCGGGTCGCGCTCGCGCAGCCGCCGGTAGTGGCTGTCCACGCGGACGCTGGTGCCGGTGGACCAGGAGTTCCGTTCGCAGCTCACCAGCACCAGGCAGGAGCCGAAGCCGGTGCTGATCGAGTCACCGAGCGCGACCAGCACGGCGGCGGGCTCGCCGGGGCGGGGGGAGCCGGACGGCCGGGGGGACGCGGAACCGGCGCCGTCGCAGGCGAGCGCGACCAGCGCCGCCAGGCAGGCCAGCGCGGTGACCCCACGTCGAGACATGTCGCCCCCCGTCCGGCGGCGTGCAGCAGCGCGTCGACCCTATGCACACCGACCGTGACGCCGGGACTTCTGTCGCCTTTCCGGCATCGACAACGGTCGTTCACATCCGCGTGCTATCGCCGCCACGGCGCCGGCTGGCCGTGCAGCCACCAGTGCAGCGCCCGGGTGATCCGGGGCAGCACCAGGTAGGTCATCAGCGGGGTCAGGCAGAGCGTCATGAGCAGCGTGCGCAGCGCCAGCGGCACGTCGGCGATGAACCGGGCGGTGAGCAGGGTCGCGGTGAGGCTCAGCGGGAAGAACGCCAGCCAGATGGTCACCGCCTGCTTCCAGCGCGGCGGAGCGGCCGGCGCGGCGGGCTCGGCGTGGCCCGCGACGAACTTCTCGACCACGTGGTCCACCGGCGGATCGAACCAGCCCTCGATCCCGGTCCGCCGCTCGACCCGGGTGTGCTCGACGATGCCCTGCGCGGAATCCAGCCACCAGTTCCGCTGCGGCGACTCCTCCCAGCGGCGCAACGTCTCGGCGTCGGCGAAGCGGTACATCACGTGCCACTCCGGCGACCCGGGGGCGCTCTGCACGAACCCGGCACCGAGGAAGCCCGGGAACGACTCGGCCAGCGCCGTACCGGCCCGCATCCAGGCCACCATCTCGTCGGTCCGCGCCGGGTCGGCGCGCCGGGCGACGGCGACGGTGACGGGGACGGCCTGCGTCGTGGTCATGCCTCATCCTCTCCGCCGTCGCCGGGATCGGTCCGGTCGCGGCAGACCGGTGTAACGCAAGCCTGCGCTCCCCGCATTCGCCGGGGAGCCGGTCCGTGTCGGGGATCACCGGGCGGGCGGGGGCAGCCGGTTAGGGCCGCCCGAGCGGGGGTAGCCCGGAGGAATGACCCGATCACAGCCCCGCCGCCGGGTCAACGCGGCGTACAGCGCGCTGAACCTGCGGCTCGTGCTCGCCACGTTCGGCCTGGTCACGATGACCCTGTTCGCCGTGGTCGCCTTCTGGGCGCATCTGGCCTGGCTCGGCGTCGTCTGCGCGGTCCTCGCGGCGGTGGCCGTGGTCGACCTGGTCGTCATCCAGCGCCGCCGCGCCGCCCGCCACCGGGAGGAGCCGGGCGTGCGGCACTCACTGTTCGAGTGACAGGAGTACGAGATGCCCATCGCCACCACCAATCCCGCCACCGGACAGGTGCTCAAGACGTACGACCAGATGTCGGACGAGCAGGTGGACGCCGCCATCGAGCGGGCCGACCTGGCCTTCCGACAGTTGCACGGCACCACCATCGGGCAGCGCGGGCAGTGGCTCACCGCCGCGGCCGACCTGCTCGAGGCCGAGCGCGACGAGACCGCCCGGCTGATGACCACCGAGATGGGCAAGACGTACGCGGCGGCGAAGGCCGAGGTGACCAAGTGCGCCGCCGCCTGCCGCTTCTACGCCGCCAACGCCGAGCGGATGCTCGCCGACGAGCCCGCCGACGCCGCCGCGGTGAAGGCCAAGCGGGCCTTCGTCCGCTACCAGCCGCTCGGCCCGGTGCTCGCGGTGATGCCGTGGAACTTCCCGCTCTGGCAGGTCATGCGGTTCGCCGCGCCGGCCCTGATGGCCGGCAACGTCGGCCTGCTCAAGCACGCCTCCAACGTGCCGCAGACCGCCCTCTACCTGGAGGACCTGTTCCGCCGCGCGGGTTTCCCCGAGGGCGCGTTCACCACCCTGCTGGTCGGCTCGGACGCGGTCGACCGGATCCTCCGCGACCCCCGGGTGCGGGCCGCCACCCTGACCGGCAGCGAGGGCGCCGGCCGGTCGATCGCGCAGAGCGCCGGCCGGGAACTGAAGAAGACCGTGCTGGAACTCGGCGGCAGCGACCCGTTCGTGGTGATGCCCTCGGCCGACCTGGACCAGGCCGCCGAGGTGGCCACCACCGCCCGCTGCCAGAACAACGGGCAGTCCTGCATCGCCGCCAAGCGGTTCATCGTGCACACCGACGTCTTCGACGCCTTCGCCGAGAAGTTCGCCGCCCGGATGTCGGCGCTGCGCGTCGGGGACCCGATGGACGAGCACACCGACGTCGGCCCGCTGGCCAGCGAACGCGGCCGGGACGACATCCACGCCCAGGTGCGGGACGCGGTCGACCAGGGGGCCACCGTGCTGTGCGGCGGCGAGAAGCCCGACGGGGACGGCTGGTACTACCCGCCGACCGTGGTCACCGACCTGCGGCCCGGCATGCGGATGTGGGCCGAGGAGGTGTTCGGCCCGGTCGCCGGCCTCTACCGGGTGTCCTCGTACGAGGAGGCGATCGAGGTCGCCAACGGCACCAACTTCGGTCTCGGCTCGAACGCGTGGACCACGGACCCGGACGAGCAGGAGCGCTTCGCCACCGACCTGGACGCCGGCAACGTCTTCATCAACGGCATGACCACGTCCTATCCGTACCTGCCGTTCGGCGGTGTGAAGAACTCCGGCTACGGCCGCGAGCTGTCCGCCGTCGGCATGCGGGAGTTCTGCAACACCAAGACCGTCTGGGTCGGCGAGGGCCAGGCCGGCGCGGGCGCCGGGTCGCACGCCGAGTAGCGAGTGTTAGGCGGGGCCCCTTCCTCTACCGGAGGCGTTAGAAGGGGGCCCCTGCTTACATCTCGGCCGCCATGGGTAGGAGGTGCGCCCATGACGGTGTTCGGCTTCCACGCCTCCCATGAGCAGATCCATCCCGGCCGGCTGCTGGAGGCGGTGGTGCACGCCGAACGCACCGGGTTCGGCGCCGCCATGTGCTCGGACCACTTCTCGCCGTGGAGTGCCCGCCAGGGCCACTCCGGCTTCGCCTGGTCCTGGCTGGGCGCCGCGCTCCAGGCCACCAACCTGCCCTTCGGCGTGGTCAACGCGCCCGGCCAGCGGTACCACCCGGCGATCGTCGCGCAGGCCATCGGCACCCTCGCCGCCATGTACCCGGGCCGGTTCAGGGCCGCGCTGGGCACCGGCGAGGCGAGCAACGAGCACATCACCGGGGACCGCTGGCCCCGCAAGGACGTCCGAGCCGCCCGGCTGCGGGAGTGCGTCGACGTGATCCGGGCGCTGCTCGCCGGGGAGGAGGTCAGCCACGACGGCCTGGTGACCGTGGACCGGGCCCGGCTGTGGACCCGCCCCGAGCAGCCGCCGGCCCTCGTCGGGGCCGCGGTCAGCGTGGCCACCGCCCGCTGGTGCGCCGAGTGGGCGGACGGCCTGATCACCGTCAACGCCCCGGTCGCGCACCTGCGCGAGATGGTCGACGCGTACCGGGACGCCGGCGGGCGCGGGCCGCTGCACCTGCAGGTGCACCTCAGCTGGGCGCCCGAGCAGGCCGAGGCCGAGGCGATCGCGTACGACCAGTGGCGCAGCAACGTGTTCGCCCCGCCGGTCTGCTGGGACCTGGAGATGACCGACCACTTCGACGTGGTCAGCGAGGACGTGCCGATGGCCAGGGTCGGCTCCGCGGTCAACGTCTCCGCTGACCTGGGCCGGCACGTCGGCTGGCTGGAGGAGTACGTCGAGCTGGGCTTCGACCAGATCGCCCTGCACCACGTCGGCCAGGAGCAGCGGCCCTTCATCGACGCCTTCGGCGCGGAGGTGCTGCCGAAACTGCGCCGGGTGGGGTGATCACGCCGGAAACCTGAGCGCCCTAGGCTCGTACCCCATGGAAGCTCTGTTCGAGGTCGTGGTCTTCCTCGCGATCGCCACGTTCGGCGCGGCCCTGGCCCGCCGGCTCGGCCTGCTCGCCCCGATCCTGCTGGTGGTGCTCGGCCTCGGCCTGTCCTTCCTGCCGTTCATCCCGCACGTCCGGCTGGACCCGAACCTGGTGCTGGTCGGCATCCTGCCCCCGCTGCTCTACGTGGCGGCCCTGAAGACCTCGGTGCCGGCGTTCCGGGTGAACCTGCGGCCGATCCTGCTGCTCGCCGTCGGCCTGGTGATCTTCACCGCGTTCGTCGTCGGCACCGTCCTGTACCTGCTCCTGCCCGGCGTGCCGTACGCCATCTGCCTGGCCCTCGGCGCGGTGGTGGCGCCGCCCGACGCGGTCGCCGCCACCGCGGTGGCCCGCAAGGTCGGCCTGCCGCGGCGCATCGTCACCATCCTGGAAGGCGAGAGCCTGGTCAACGACGCGACCGCGCTGGTGCTGCTGCGGGTGGCGATCGCCGCGGCCACCGCGGCCGGCGGGCACGTCGGCTTCGCCGACGTGGCCCGGGAGGTGGTGGTCGCCGCCGGCGGCGGCATCCTCGTCGGCCTGCTCGGCGTGGTCGTCTTCGGCTACCTGCACAAGCGGACCACCGACGCGGTGCTGGACAACGCGCTGTCGTTGATCGTGCCGTTCGCGGTCGTCTTCGCCGCCGAGGAGATCCACGCCTCCGGGGTGGTCGCGGTGGTGGTGACCGGGCTGGGCATCGGCCACAAGCAGCCGCTGCTGATGTCCGCCGCCTCCCGGCTCCAGACCAGCGCCTTCTGGAAGCTGATCCAGTTCCTGCTGGAAGGGCTGGTCTTCCTGCTGGTCGGGCTGCAACTGCGGGAGGTTGTCCGCGACCTGGACGAGCCGCTCGGCCGGCTGGTCGGGATCACCGTCGCGGTGCTGGCCGCCGTCGTGCTCACCCGGTACGTCTGGCTCTTCCCGGCCACCTACCTGGCCCGGCTGGTGCCCCGGGTCCGCCGTCGGGACCCGGCGCCGTCGGTGCGCACCCCGCTCGTCATCGGCTGGGCCGGGATGCGGGGCGTGGTCACCCTGGCCGCGGCGCTCGCCCTGCCGCTCACCCTCGCCGACGGCCGGGCGTACCCGCGCCAGCTGTTCATCTGGCTGGCGTTCGCGGTGATCGTGGTGACCCTGGTCGCGCAGGGGGCCACCCTGCCGGCGGTGGCCCGTACGCTCAAGCTGCCCCCGGACGACCCGGTGCAGGACGCGCTCTCCGCCGCCGCCGTGCAGCAGCAGGCCGGCCGGGCGGCCCGGGAACGCCTGGAGGAACTGGCCGAGGGGGCGCCGGCCGCGGTCGTCGAGCGGCTGCGCGGGCTGGTGCAGAGCCGCACCAACCTGGCCTGGGAACGGCTCGGCGGCACCGAGCGGGAGACCCCCTCGCAGGCGTACGGTCGGCTGCGGCAGGAGATGATCGACGCCGAGCGGGAGGTCTTCCGGGCCGCCCGCGACTCCGGGCGGATCCCGGAGGAGGTGCTGGTCCGCGCCTACCGTGACCTGGACCTGGAGGAGTCGTTGCTGCGACAGGAGGACAAGGGATGAGTTGTCAGCACCTGGCCGAGGCCGGCGACACCGAGCCGGCGACCACGACCGAGTGCCCGGACTGCGTCGCCGTCGGCAACGACGACTGGGTGCACCTGCGGGCCTGCCTGACCTGCGGGCACGTCGGCTGCTGTGACTCGTCGCCGTACCAGCACGCCAGCAAGCACTTCGCGGACACCGGGCACCCGGTGATGCGCTCGATCCAGCCCGGCGAGTCCTGGCGCTGGTGTTTCGTCGACGAGGAGATCGGCTGACCGTCAGTCCAGCCGGCGGGCGAGGACCTGGCCGGGCCACGGCGCCCGGCCGGGCCGCTCCACCGTGAACGGGTCGGTGGCGGTGAAGCCGCAGCCCTCGTAGAAGCGGACCAGCGCCCGGTCGTCGCCGGCGTAGCAGTCCACCCGCAGCAGCCCCACGCCGCGCTCGCGGGCCAGCTCGGCCGCGTACGCGAGCAGCCGCGCGCCGATCCCGTGGCCGGCGTACGCCCGGTCGGTGACCAGCAGGTTGACGTACAGCTCCGGTTCGGTGGCCGGCGGGACGTACTCGGTGGCCGCACCCACCACCAGCGCGCCCACCGCGACGTCACCCAGCATCGCCAGGTGGAGCCCGCCGCTCGTGGCCCACGTGTCGGCCTGCGCGATCCGGCGCGGGTCGGACGACGCCGGCTCGGTGCCCCACTGGCCGGTCCGGCCCCGCGCCACCAGCCAGGCGGTGGCGCTGTCGAGCAGCCGCAGCACGGTGGCGGCGTCGTCCGGGCCGCCCGGTCGGACGGTGAGAGTCTGCTGGTCGGTCATGCCACCATGCTGCTACACCGGCGGCCGGCGCCGATCACACCCCGGCCCGCTCCCACGGTTGCGGTACGCGGACCGCCGCCATCCCCGCCGCCGTCGCCGCCTGTACGCCGAGGCTGGTGTCCTCGAAGACCAGGCAGTGCTCGGGCGCCACGCCGACGCGCCGGGCGGCGAGCAGGTAGCCCTCCGGGTCGGGCTTCGGTCGCCGGTAGTCCCCGGCGCAGACCAGCGTCTCGAACCGGTCGAGCAGGCCCAGCGCGGTGAGCGAGGCGGTGACCGACTCCCGGGTGCTGCCGGAGACGACCGCGAACGGGATCCGCCCGTGGGCGTCCTCGATGTGCGCCAGCACCTCCGGCACGGCGGTCAGCTCGGGCAGCCCGCGCTGGTAGTGCTCCTCCTGGCGGCGCATCACCACCTCGACCGGCATGGCCAGACCGTGGCGCTCGTTGAGGTCGGCGACGATGTCGACGACCGGCCGTCCGCCCCACGCGTAGAAGAGCTCCTCGGGGAACTCGCAGCCCCACTCGTCCAGCGCCGCGCACCAGGCGCGGTGGTGCACGGGCATGGAGTCGACGATGGTGCCGTCGCAGTCGAACAGGTACGCGCGGAAGTCGCCGGGCGGCAGGGTGAGGACCACCGGTGCAGGGTACGCCGGAAATCCGCTGGCCCGGCCGGCGCCCGCTCTGCCAGGGTCGGCAACCGTGGAGCAGAGCAGGATCGCCCGGGCCGACGAGTTGACCGAGGTGCAGCGGATCGAGGTGGCCTCCGGCGCGCCGTTCCGCGGGATCGGCATGACCGAGGTCGCCGACATGCCCCCGCTGCCACTGGACGCGCTGGCCGCCGCCCAGCGGGCCGGGCGGCTCCTCGTGACGGTCGACGCCGGTGACCGGCCGATCGCCTTCGTGGTCATCGAGCCGGTGGACGGCTGCGCGCACGTGCAGCAGCTCAGCGTCGACCCGGCGTACGCCCGGCGGGGGATCGGGCGGCGGCTGCTCGACGACGTGACCGGCTGGGCGGCCGGGCGGGGACTGCCGGCGCTGACCCTGACCACCTTCCGCAGCGTGCCGTGGAACGGGCCGTACTACGCGCGCTGCGGGTTTCGCGAGCTGACCGGGGCGGAGGTGACCCCCGGGCTGGCCGCGTTGCTCGCCGCGGAGGCGGCGCTCGGCCTCGACCCGGCCGAGCGGATCGCCATGCGCCGTCCGGTCGGCTGACCGCTCACCACCAGCGCGCTCACCCGCCCACCTCGACGACCAGGCGTTCGGTGGCCAGGCAGGAGACGAGGCAGCGTTCCTTGACGTCGCCCCGGAGCCGGGCGGTCCAGTCGGTGAATCCGCCGTCGCCGATCTCCAGGGTGCCCTCGGCGAGGGTGAGGCGCAGCGCCGCCGCCCGGTAGTAGCCCCGCCCCCGCTCCCGGTCCGGCTCGTCATGCAGCCGGACCCCGTGGGCGGGAAGGGCCGGCCGCACCGTGTCGGCGAGCCGTTCGCCGACGACCGGATCGAGGACGGTGAGGTGCAGCCGGGGCGCGGCCGCGGGGGCCAGGTCGGCGAGCGCCGTACGCCAGAAGGTGAGGTGCCGGACCAGGAGGCCCGCCTCGGTACGTCCCGACCCGGCGTCCCGGGCGCTGGAGACCAGCGTGAAGAGGCGGAAGTGCGCCGACGCGCCCGGCCCGAAGTCCTGCGCCCGTAGCACCCGGTGCACGGCGGCCAGGTGCACCTCGTCGCCGCGCCGCCGGCGTACGGCCGCCTCGACCGCGAGGGCGTTGGTCGGGTCGCTCACCACCTCGGTGCCGCGCATGGTGCTGACAATCCGGTGCTGGCTGACCGGGGCGACGGCGGTGCAGGTGCCGAGCGGGGCGACGGGGGACAGCTCCACGCCCGCGACGTCTGCGGGGAGCAGCTCCCACAGCCGTGCCTCCACCCGGGCCAGCGCGCGGGGGTCGACGTCCGCCGGGCGGACGAAGCGGTCCTCGCGCCAGCGTCGCAGCACGTCGGCGGGGCGGACGGTCACGGCGCGGTCCCGGGCCACCGTCATCAGCAGCGTGCGCAGGTCCGCCGCGGGCAGGCCGGCGAGCGCGGCGCGGGCGCCGGCCGGCAGGGCCGCCCACACCCGACGCTCCGCGTTGGAGAGTCCGTCGCCGTCCATGGCCGCCACCATCGCGTACCCGCTCGCCGGGCGTCCACCGGGTTTCGCGTCAGCCGGCGCCGCCCGTCAGTGGGCGCCGCCCAGGTTGAGCACGACCACCCCGGCGATCACCAGGCCGGCCCCGACCACCTTGGCGACGCTGAGCGGCTCACCGAGGAAGGCCGCCCCGATCGCCATGATGGCCGCCGTGCCGAGCCCCGACCAGATGGCGTACGCCACGCCGACCGGGATCTCCTTGACCGTCAGCGAGAGCAGCCCGAACGAGGACAGGTACGCGACCGCCACGGCGAGCGTCGGCCAGAGCCGGGTGAAGCCGTCGGTCGCCTTGAGCAGGCTGGTCCCGATCACCTCGGCGGTGATCGCCCCCAGCAGGAACAGGTACGCCACCCCGGGACCGTACCGGGGTGCGGGCGACATCATCGAGGAAGTTGCCGCCTCCGCGACCGGTGGTGGCAGCAACCTCGCCGAAGTTGCTGCCACCGACCGCGGATCAGGAGAGGGTGCAGGCCGCTCCGTTGAGGGTGATGAGGGTGGGGGTGGGGTTGGGGCCGCCGGCGGTGGCGCCGTTCAGGCCGAAGGTGACCGTGGCGCCGGGGGCGATCGTCCTGTTCCAGGACTCGTTCTTCGCGGTGACGGTGGCGCCGGACTGGCCGACCTGCGCGGACCAGTAGTTGGTCACCTTCTGGTCGCCGGTGAACGCCCAGCGCAGGGTCCACCCGTTCACCGCCGCCGTGCCGGTGTTGCGGACGGTCACCTGGGTGGTGAAGCCGTCCGGCCAGCTGCCGTGGGTGGTGTACGTGACGGCGCAGGCCGGGGCGGGCACGGCCGCCGCGTCGCCCTGGTCGGCGAGGAAGGACGCCAGCCAGGCCAGCGCCGAGTTCCAGTTGATCGCCACCTCGTTCGTCGAGTACGAGTTGATGTCGTCGACGTAGCAGAACATCGGCGCGCAGCCGGCGAGCAGGTTGGCCGCGAACGGGTCCTGGAGGCCGGCGTTGGCGCCGCCCGCGAGGGAACCGGCCGGCGGGTTCGGCAGGTCCGGGTTCAGCTGGTGGGCGAAGATCCGGCTGTGCTGGTTGCGCGCGTGCTGCTCGCCCCACCCGGTCACGTACGACATGTTCAGTGCGTTGCGGCCGAGCAGGTAGTCGGCGGTCTGCACCGCCCCGTCCCGGTACTTCGCGTCCCGGGTCAGGTCGAAGGCGGTGGCGAGCACGACCGCGTTGTTGACGATGTTGCTGTTGCTGCCCCAGACGTACGCGCCGGCCGTGCCGGGCAGCGGCAGCCCGTACGCCTGGCCGCGCAGGGTGGTCAGGTAGCGGTCGGCGGCGGCGGTCACCGAGGCGCGGAGCCGGGTCTTCTCGGCGGCCGACAGGGCGTTGGGCACGGTGGCCAGGTCGAGCCGGCCCAGGGCGGCCACGCTCTGCCAGCCGAACGCGCCGCCGGTGTCGAAGACGTCGGCGGTGTGCAGCGGCGAGGCGGTCAGGTCGGTCAGGTACGCCTGGTCCCCGGTGGTCAGCCACAGCTCGACCGCGGCCCAGTAGAACTCGTCGGTGACGTTCGAGTCGTCGTACGCGCCACCGCCGTTGCCGTCGGCCGCGCTGGCGTACACCGCGGGGTGGGCCTTGGCCGCCGCGTACGCGGTCTTCGCGGCGGTGCCGCAGCGGGCCGCGAAGGCGGCGTCGTACGGCGCGAAGAGCCGGGCGCACTGGGCCGCCACGGCGGCCAGGTTGAGGGTGGCCGCGGTGGACGGCGGGTGCAGCTCGCGCGGCTGCGGGTCGTCCTGCGGGGCGAGCGGCAGCCCGGTCCAGTTCCGGTCGTGGACCTTGTGGTGCGCCATCCCGGCGAGGGGCTGACCGGCCGGCACCTGCATCCGCAGCAGGAACTCCAGCTCCCAGCGGGCCTCGTCGAGGATGTCGGGAACCTTGTTGCCCCGCTCGGGCACCCGCAGCGTGGCGTCGCCGAGCGCCGCGCCGCCACCGGCGGTCTCCGCGGTCTTGGTCCGCTCGAAGGCGTTCAGCAGCTGGTAGGTGGCGATGCCGCCGTTGACCACGTACTTGCCGTGGTCGCCGGCGTCGTACCAGCCGCCGCGCACGTCCAGCCGGTAGTCGCAGACGCCGGGCTGGCAGGGCACGTCGGTGTCGCCCTGGTTGGGCGCCACGCCGAGGTGGCCGGCCGGCCGGGCGTACCCGGCGCCGAGCAGGTCGCCGTCGATCGGCGTGCCGCTGCGCTGGGCGTAGAAGAACTGGAGCGAGTCGGCGCGCAGCCGGTCGTAGCGGGTGCCGGAGATGTCGAACGGGTGGCTGGTCTCGCCGTCGACGGTCAGCGTGTAGCCGGTGCCCGGGGTGCGCCAGGCGGAGAAGTCGACGGTCTGCACGTGCTGCCCCGACGCCGGGTCCACCCCGCGCGGGGTGGCCTCGCCGCTGGCCACGACGGCGCCGTCGGCCGACCTCAGCTGCCACGGCAGCGCGTCGGTGGCCGCGGTGACCACGGTGGCGTTCTTCGGGCCGCCGGGCAGGTAGCCGACCTGGTTGACCCGCACCCGTGGCCCGGTGTCCGGCTCGTACGGTGGGGCCGCCTCGCCGCCGCGCAGCGAGACGTTGTCCAGGCAGAAGGTCTGCGCCGCGGGGCTGCCGCCGACCTGGAAGATCAACTGAGCGCCCGGGTTGTCGGCCGGGGCGGTGAAGGTGGTGGTCACGTGCGCGGCGGTGCCGGTGGCGCCGGCGTCCACGCTCGCGTACGTGGTGTAGGGGGCGCTGCCGAGCTGGAGCACTGCCCGCAGGGCCGCCCCGGGGGTGGCGGAGACGTCGAAGGAGAGCTCGTACTCGGCGCCCTTGATCAGCGGCACGGCGTCCTGGCCGATGCCGGCGTCCCAGGGGTTGGCGAGACCGCCGGGGACCGTGGTGCAGAGCCGGCCGTCGGTGCCGCCGAGCGTCCCGGTGCCGTACGAGAACCAGGGGGCGGTGCCGTCGCTGAAGTCGCCGTTGCGCAGCTGCTCCGGGGCGGCCGGGGGCACCTCGGCCTGCGCCACGCCGGCGGGGGCGCCGGTCAGCACCAGGGCGGTGGCCACGGCGAGCGCCGTGCGGCGGCGTCGGGATGGGGTCACGGAGGGTCCTTCCGTGCGGGGGCGGTGGAGGCGCGATCCAAGCTGGGAGCGCTCCCAATACCAGGCAGATGTTTCCAGCGCGTTCCCCCGCTGTCAATCGATCCGACCCGATGCGGCCGGGGCCGGCCCGGCAGTGAGATTCGCCGCGCCACGCAGCATCGTCCTGATCTCCTAGAGACAACTGATGCCTTCGCCTGGCAGGCTGCCTCCCATGACCCTGAAGCTTCGTTCCGTGGGGGCGAGCGACCGAGGGCTGATCCGCAGCGGGAACCAGGACGCGCTCCACGCCGGCAGCTGGCTCGTCGCCGTCGCCGACGGCATGGGCGGCATGGCGGCCGGTGATCTGGCCAGCCGGATCGCCATCGACGCGGTGGCCCCACTCGACGTGGAGACCCCGGAGGACGCGCTGGTCGCCGCCCTGCAGAGCGGCATCGAGCTGGCCACCGCGCGGATCCGGCGGGCCGTCGAGGAGGACCCGGAACGCCAGGGCATGGGCACCACCCTGACCGGGCTGCTCTTCGCCCGCACCGGCAGCTGCCTGGCACTGGCCCACGTCGGCGACTCCCGGGCCTACCTGTTCCGCGAGGGCGTGCTGAAGCAGGTCACCCGCGACGACACCTTCGTGCAGATGCTGGTCGACCAGGGGGTGATCACCGCCGAACAGGCGAGCAGCCACCCCCGCCGGGCCGTGGTGACCCAGGCGTTGCAGGGTGACGAGGTCTCCCCGTCGTACGCGACCATGGTGCCCCGGGCGGGCGACCGCTGGCTGCTGTGCAGCGACGGCCTCTCCAACGTGGTCCGCGCCGACACGCTGGCCGAGGTGCTCGGCGGCTACCCGGACCGGGAGGCGTGCGCGGCCAAGCTGATCGACCTGGCGCTGCACGCCGGCGGCCCGGACAACGTGACCGCGGTGATCGCCGACGTGGTGGAGGAGCCGGCCTGAGTCAGCGCCGGCGCGGCGTGGCGTGCCGGGTGGGCTCGGCCGTCGTCGGGTCCTCCGGCCACGGGTGGCGGGGGTAGCGTCCCCGCAGCTCCGCCCGCACCTGCGGGTAGCCCGTGCGCCAGAACGAGGCGAGGTCGGCGGTGACCGCCACCGGCCGGCCGGCGGGGGAGAGCAGGTGCAGCAGCACCGGCACCCGACCGTCCGCGATCCGCGGCGCGTCCCGCCAGCCGAAGGTCTCCTGAAGCTTGACGGCCAGCACCGGCGCGGCCGGGTCGGCGTAGTCCACCCGGATCCGGGAGCCGCTGGGCACCGGGAGCCGTTCCGGGGCCACCTCGTCCAGCCGAGCGCCTGCCAGCAGAAGGCCAGCCGGCGGCGCAGCGCGACCGCCTCCGGCGTCCAGGTCAGCAGGTCCAGGCCGCTCGGGCGCAAGCCGGCCAGGACGGCCTCGGCGACCCGGGCCGGGTCCGGTGCGGCGAGGGGCCGGTCGGCCAGCACGATCGCGCCGAGCCGGACCACCTCCCGGGCCACCACGTCCCCGCCGGACCAGCCGACCTCGCGGTCGGTGCGCAGCAGCGGCCCGCCGGCCTCCCGCGCGGTCGCCTCGTCCATCGGCGCGGCCAGCCGCACCCGGGCGGCCGGCGCGCCGGGGGAG
>NZ_JBSGJR010000064.1:0-19170 GCF_053605645.1 Micromonospora sp. NPDC003776 | reverse complement strand
TGGGGGAGGAGCCCGCCGGCGGGCGGACGGAGTGCCGGAGCCGCTCAGAAGTCGCCCTCGGCGACCTGGAAGACGGTGAGGCCGAGGGAGCGCCACATCCGGACCACCTGCTGCCGGTCGTCGAAGACCCCGACCACCCGGTACCGGTCCCGGATCTCCCGCTCGTAGATCTCCTGCTTGACCACGGCGTCCTTGCGGTGGTCGCCGATCGCCCGCAGGTGCAGCGCCAGGTACGGCACCTTGACGTGCCGGGCCAGCCAGGCCACCGTGTCGGCCCGCGCCGAGGCGTCCCGCCCCGAGCAGAAGACCACCCCGTGGCCGGCCGCGTGCATCGCCCGCACCGCCGCGATCACCGCCTCGTTCGGCGCGTCCTCGCCGACCCGGGTCATGTCGTACGGGCTGCGCGACACGTTCAACGCGACCGTCCCGTCGATGTCGACCAGCACGATGTCCGGGCGTTCGGGCGGGCTCTGCGCCACCCGGCCGGGGCCGCCGGTCCGGGCGGTCGGCACCGGCAGCGGTAACGGGCGGTTGGCCAGGTAGCGCTCGTGCAGCCGGCGGATCGCCGCCTCGCCGACCCGGTCCTCCTCGGGCCGGGTGGCGTCCCGACGCAGGCACTCCTCCAGCGGTACGTCGGTGAAGTCGTGCACCTCGAACGCCGCGCCGAACCGCTCGGCCAGCTCCGCCCAGTCGCGCAGGGTGCGGGAGCGCAGGTTGGTGTCGTCGACGCAGACGCTGACCCGGGCCGCCAGCAGCGCCTCCACCTGCGCACGCTGGGCCCGGGTGACCTGCCCCTCGGCCCACTGGGTGAAGAGCCGTGCCCCGTGCATCATCCGGCGCAGGTCGTCCCGGTTGACCCGGACCACGTCGGGCTGGAGCCGCCGGGCGAAGGTGGTCTTGCCGGAGGCGGGCAGCCCGCGGGTGGCGATCAGGCGGAACATGTCGTACCTCCCGTTCGTCCCGGTCCTCCCCGGTGCCGCCGTTGACGAATGCCCGTGAGCCGCCCGGGAATGCGTCGGGGGAGGTGAGCGTTGAGCCTGCCGGACCAGGTGTGTGGCCCGCTCGCCGGGTCGGCGGACGGCCATGGCACACTGGTCAATCGGCCACCGGTTCCGGTTCACGCCCGAGCCCGTCGCGTGCGACGGGATCACGACGGCGACCCGGCGACCATCCACGAAAGGACCGAGGCGACATGAAGCCCAACATCCACCCGGAGTACGTGACCACCGAGGTCCGCTGCTCCTGCGGCAACACGTTCACGACCCGCAGCACCGCCAAGGGCGGTCAGATCAGCGTCGAGACCTGCAGTGCCTGCCACCCGTTCTACACGGGCAAGCAGCGCGTGCTGGACACCGCCGGTCGGGTCGCGAAGTTCCAGCAGAAGTACGCCAAGGTTCAGGCCAAGAAGGCCAAGTAGCTCCCTCGACGACGCCCGTGTCCGGCTCCGCGCCGGGCGCGGGCGTTCGTCCGTTTGCGCCCAGTTGTTCCCGCCCCCGCCCGTCGTCGAAGGAGCATCCGCACCATGAGCAGTGAGCGCCTGGCCGCCCTCCTCGACGAGTACGCCGACCTGGAGCAGCGGCTCGCCGACCCGGCCATCCACGCCGACCAGGCCACCGCCCGTCGGGTCGGCCGGCGGTACGCCGAGCTGGCTCCGGTGCACAAGGCCGCCGACGAGCTGGAGCAGGCCCGGGCCGACCTGGCCGCCGCCCGCGAGCTGGCCGCCGAGGACCCGGCGTTCGCGGCCGAGGCGGAGAGCATCGCCGCGTCCCTGCCCGCGCTGGAGGAGAAGCTCGCCGAGCTGCTCATCCCGCGCGACCCGCACGACGCGAAGGACGTCATCGTCGAGATCAAGGCCGGTGAGGGCGGCGAGGAGTCCGCGCTCTTCGCCGGCGACCTGCTCCGGATGTACACCCGGTACGCCGAGCGCCACGGGTGGGTCACCGAGGTGATCGATTCTCAGGACTCCGACCTCGGCGGCGTCAAGGACGTCTCGCTGGCGATCAAGACCAAGGGCGTCCCGGAGGGCGGCAACGGGGTCTGGTCCCGGCTCAAGTGGGAGGGCGGCGTGCACCGGGTGCAGCGCGTGCCGGTCACCGAGTCGCAGGGCCGCATCCACACCAGCGCGGCCGGCGTGCTGGTGCTGCCCGAGGCCGAGGACGTCGACGTCACCATCGACCCGAACGAGCTGCGGATCGACGTCTTCCGCTCGTCCGGGCCGGGTGGGCAGTCGGTCAACACCACCGACTCGGCGGTCCGGATCACCCACGTGCCGACCGGGATCGTGGTCTCCTGCCAGAACGAGAAGTCGCAGCTGCAGAACCGGGAGCAGGCGATGCGGATCCTGCGGGCCCGGCTGCTCGCCGCCGCACAGGAGCAGGCCGACGCCGCCGCCTCGGACGCACGCAAGGCGCAGGTCCGCACCGTGGACCGGTCGGAGCGGATCCGCACGTACAACTTCCCGCAGAACCGGATCACCGACCACCGGATCGGCTACACCGCGTACAACCTGGACCTGGCCCTCGGCGGCGAGCTGGACGGCGTGCTGGACGCGCTCGCCGAGGCCGACCGCGCCGCCCGCCTCGCCGGCGAGACCGAACTCACCCGCCGCTGACCCACCGCCCCTCACCCCCCAAGATCCACCCTGATTCACGGAAAGAGTGGCCATTCCGCGTCGGATGGCCACTCTTTCCGTGAATCAGCGCGCACGAACGGACGTGCGGCGTGGGGGGCGTGGGGGGTCAGGAGGCGCGGAGGCGGTCCTTGGCGCGGAGCATCTCCCGGTCGGCGAGTTCGAAGGCGGCGCCCAGGGCCTCGCGGACGCTCGCCGTGGAGCCCCCGTTCACCTCGGCGAAGCCGATGCTCACTCCGACCGGGGTGCCCGGCACCAGCGACTCCCAGTCCTCGGTGCGGACGGCGGCCTGGATCCGGCGGGCCACCTCGGCCGCCTCGGTCATGCCGGCCTCGGGCAGCACCACGACGAACTCGTCCCCGCCGTAGCGGGCCACGAAATCGCCGCGCCGCATCACCCGGTTGATCACCCCGGCGATCCGCTGCAGCACCAGGTCACCGGAGTGGTGGCCGTGCCGGGTGTTCACCGCCTTGAAGCCGTCCAGGTCGCAGACGCCGATCACCACCCGCTCGCCCCGGGCGACCACCATGCCGATGTAGCGCTCCAGCCGGCGGCGGTTGGGCAGCCCGGTGAGCGGGTCGGTGAGCGCCTCGCCCTCGTAGCGGGCGGCCTCCCGGCGCATCTCCTCGTGATCGATCCGGGCGGCGATGCCGTCGATGTAGACGTCGCGCAGCCGGTCGTTGCGCTGGGCCGCGAGCCGGAACGCGTGCCGGTCGGCCCGGTGGGCGGCGGCGTGGTCCCCGGCGCGGGCCAGCGCGATGCTGCGCAGCCGGGGCGCCTCGGCCGCGCCCAGGGTCTCGGTGGAGACCCGGGTGGTGTCCAGCCGGGTGACCGCCTCGATCGGCCGGCCGTCCGCGATGGCCAGGCAGACCTGGCCGAGTTGGCCCAGGTCCCGGGCGCGGGCGCTGTCCCCGCCGTGCGCGAGCAGCCGGGCGGGGTCGGCGTCGGTGCCGGTCTCCACCCGGTCGCCGAGCGCGGCCCGGCGGGCGGCGGCGTACCCGTACGCGGCGAGGCTGCTCGGCCGGATGTTGCCGGCCCGCCCGCTGCGCAGGAAGCGGTTGAAGTCGCCGGCCACGTCGCGCAGCACCCGCAGGCAGCCGTCGCTGTCGCCGTTGTGGTCCAGCGCGACCGCGTTGCGCAGCCGGATGCCCGGTGCGGCGAAGGTCTCTTCGGGGATGCCGGCGGTGAGCCCCACCTGGCGGGCGCGTTCGATCGCGCCGAGGGCGTGCCCGTGGAAGCTGAGGTACGAGTAGGCCATCGCCAGGTCGTGCCAGCCCCAGGCGGTGTCCCGGTCGGGGTCGTCGTCGGCGCTCAGTGCCCGGGCCGCCTTCACCAGGTGGGTGACGCAGCGGTCCAGCGCGCCCTGGTGGTGCGCGGCGAGCGCCGCGAGGGCGTTCAGGTGCCCGTGCAGGTACGGCTCCGCCAGGTCCCGGACGGCGGCGGACGCCTCCTCGATGGCCCGGGTGAACTCGGCGGTGCGGCCGAGATTGATCAGTGCGGAGAGGCGCTGGACCAGCGCGTCGGCCCGGGCGTACGGGTCGTCGGTGGTGCGGATCACGCGGTCGAGCAGGGTGCACGCCTCGGCCGAGCGGCTGGACTCCTGCAACATCCGGGCACGCCGAAGGGCGTCAACCTGGTCCTCGACCCGGTCGAGCCAGCCCACCCGCGACCTCCCTGTCGGTGTGCCTGAAGGACCCACCCGCTCGTGATGCCAACCGCGACGCTTCATGATTATGTCGTGACCTTCCTCCCGCAACACCCGTCCGAAGGGACAGAACGCGAGCGCCCCTCACTGGCCGTCGCGCGGGCGGCCCGGGTTCTGGCCGCGGCGGGGATCGAGGCGTCCCGGGCGGAGGCTGAGCTGCTCGCCGCGTACGTGCTGGGGGTGCCGCGCGGGCGGCTGGCCCTGGCCGACGGCTTCACGCCGGCCCAGCGGGAGCGGCTGGACGCGCTGGTGGAGCGGCGGGCCGCCCGGGAACCGCTGCAGCACCTGACCGGGTTGGCCGGGTTCCGGCACCTGGAGCTGGCGGTCGGCCCCGGGGTGTTCGTGCCCCGCCCGGAGACCGAGCTGCTGGCGGGCTGGGGGGTGGCGCAGGGCCGGCGGCGCGCCGCTCCGCTGGTGGTGGACCTGTGCAGCGGCTCGGGCGCGATCGCCCTGGCGGTCGCCCAGGAGCTGCCGGCGGCCCGGGTGGTGGCCGTCGAACGGTCCGCGGCCGCGCTGGACTGGCTGCGCCGCAACGCCGCCGGCCGGGCCGCCGCCGGGGACACCCCGATCGAGGTGGTGGCGGCCGACGTCACCGACCCGGACCTGCTGGCCGACCTGGTGGGGCGGGTGGACGTGCTGCTCTGCAACCCGCCGTACGTGCCGCGGTCGGTGGTCGTCCCACCGGAGGTGGGCGGGTACGACCCGGACGAGGCGGTCTTCGGCGGCGCGGACGGGCTGGACGTGATCCGCCCCGTGCTGGCCCGGGCGGCGGTGCTGCTGCGTCCCGGCGGCGCGCTGGGCGTCGAGCACGACGACACGCACGGCGCGGCGGTGCCGGCGCTGCTGGCCGGGGACGGCCGGTACGAGCACGTCGAGGAGCACCGGGACCTGGTCGGGCGGCCCCGGTTCGCCACCGCGTCCCGCCGCGCGGACGGCCAGCACGCCGACCCCGGCCCGGCGTGGCAGACTGGCTCCTCGTGATGCTCTACGACTGTCGGTCGCCCGCCGACCGGGACCGCGGCATCGCCGCTGCCATCGAGGCGGTCAAGAACGGGGAACTCGTCGTCCTGCCGACCGACACGGTCTACGGCATCGGCGCCGACGCCTTCACCCCGTACGCGGTGAAGGCGCTCGCGGACGCCAAGGGTGGCGCGCGGCAGGCGCCCCCGGTCCTCATCGGCTCCCGGCACACCCTCGACGGCCTGGTCTTCTCGCTGCCACGCTCGGCGCGGGATCTGGTCGAGGCGTTCTGGCCGGGCGCGCTGACCATCGTGGTGGAGCACTCCCCGAGCCTGGCCTGGGACCTGGGCGACTCCACCGGCACGGTGGCGGTCCGCATGCCGCTGCACCCGGTGGCGCTGGAGGTGCTGCGGGAGACCGGCCCGATGGCGGTCGCCTCCGCCAACAAGGTCGGCCAGCCGGCCGCGCTCACCGCCGAGGAGGCCCGCGAGCAGCTCGGCTACGGCGTCCGGGCCTACCTGGAGGCCGGGCCGGCGCTCGACCCGGTGCCGAGCACGATCGTCGACCTCACCGGCGAGGTGCCCCGGGTGCTGCGCCAGGGGGCGGTGTCGCTGGAGAAGCTGCGCGACGTGGTGCCGGACATCCTCGACGAGCGGGGGGTCTGAGTGCCGCCCTTCACCGTCCTGCACGTCTGCATGGGCAACATCTGCCGGTCCCCGATGGCCGAGCGGCTGCTGGTGCTGGCGGTCCGGGAGCGGCTGGGCCGCCTCGGGGTCGACCCGGAGCGCTCCGACGAGCTGCTGCACAGCCACAGCGCCGGCACCGGCGGCTGGCACGCCGGCGAGGAGATGAACCCGCCGGCCGCCCGGCAGGTGATCTCGCGGGGCGGTGCCGTGGCCGGCTTCGCCGCCCGCAAGCTGCGCTCCGACCTGATCGACGCCGCCGACCTGGTCCTCACCGCCACCGCCGACCAGCAGGAGTACGTGGTGGCGCTGCGGCCGGACGCCGCCGGGCGCACCTTCGTGCTGGGCGAGTTCGGCCGGCTGCTGGGCGGGGTGGAGGCCGCCGGGCTCCCCCCGTTCGAGGCCACCCCGGAGGCGGTGTACGCCCGGGGCGTGGCCCTGGTGGCGGCGGCGGACGCGGCCCGGCAGGGCGCCGCCGCGCTGCCCACGGACGACCTCGACGACCCCTGGGGACGGGGCGACCAGTGCTTCAGCCGGGTGGCTGACGAGATCGAGGAGACCGTCCACCCGCTGGCCGCCGCGCTCCTGCCCTGAGGTTCATCCTTTCTCGCGAACTTCCTGCGCGTTTCAGGGAAGAAGGCGGCGTAACCGCCGATTCCGGTCATTCTGAACGGGTCCTACGGCCGGCTCCTGCGGGGAGAGCTGATGAACCGGGCCCACCTTGACAAGCTGTTCACCGTCCTGCTCGCCGGCGTACTCGCCGGACTCGCCCTGGCGGCGGCCGCGCTGCCGGCCGCGCTGGTGTTCGGGCTCGGCTTCAAGAACCTGATGCCCTACACCGCGCTGCCCGAGTCGCTGCGTACGCCGCAGCCGGCCCAGCGATCCAACCTCTACGCCAACGACGGCCGCACCCTGATCACCTCGTTCTACGTCGAGGACCGGGTGGACGTGCCGGTCACCGAGGTGGCGCCGGTGATGCGACAGGCCATCGTGGCCGCCGAGGACGTCCGGTTCTACCAGCACCACGGCGTCGACCTGCGCGGCGTGGTGCGCGCCTTCACCGTCAACCGGCGCGAGGGCGGCACCCGGCAGGGCGCCTCCACGCTCACCATGCAGTACGTCCGCAACGCGCTGGCCGGGGATCCCCGGCTGACCGAGGCGCAACGGGCGAGCGCCACCGAGATCACCATGGGTCGCAAGATCCGCGAGATGCGGTACGCGCTGGCCCTGGAGCGCCAGCTGAGCAAGGACGAGATCCTCGGCCGCTACCTGAACATCGCGTACTTCGGCGCCGGGGCGTACGGCATCGCCGCGGCCAGCAAGCGCTACTTCTCCACCACCCCGGAGAAGCTGACCCTGGCCCAGGCGGCGCTGCTGGCCGGGCTGGTCCGCTCGCCCGACGCCGACGACCCGATCAACGGTGACGCCGACGCGGCCCTCGGGCGCCGGGCGTACGTGCTGGACCGGATGGTGGAGACCGGACAGCTCGCCGCCGCGGACGCCGCCCGGGCCAAGGCCGAGCACCTCGACCTGGAGCCCAGCGCCACGCCGAACGACTGCGCCGCGGTCCCCGAGGAACGCAACGACTGGGGCTTCTTCTGCGACTGGTTCACCCAGTGGTGGAACGCCCAACCGGCCTTCGGCAAGTCCGCCGACGAGCGGCAGCGGACGCTGCGCCGGGGCGGCTGGAAGATCGTCTCCTCGCTCGACCCGGACGTGCAGCGCAAGGCCACCGAGCAGGTGCTGCGGATCTACGCGACCAACAACAAGCGGGCCGCGCCGACCGCCGTGGTGGAACCCGGGACCGGCCGGGTGCTGGCCATGGCGGTGAACCGGAACTACAGCGTGGCCGCCAACCCGGACGGGCAGCGGAACTACCCGAACACGGTCAACCAGCTGGTCGCCGGGGGCGGCGGCATCGTCGGCTACCAGGCCGGCTCGACCTTCAAGCTCTTCGCGCTGCTCGCCGGGCTGGAGTCCGGCCTGCCGCTGAACACCGACTTCGACGCCCCCGGCATCTACGTCACCGACTTCCCGATCGACGGCGGCCCGGCGAGCTGCGGCGGCTACTGGTGTCCGGAGAACGCCAGCCCGTCCTGGATGAACGGCCACCGCACCATGTGGAGCGCCTTCGGCCGCTCGGTGAACACCTACTTCGCCTGGCTCACCGAGCAGGTGGGCGCGGACCGGGTGGTGGAGATGGCCCAGCGGCTCGGCATCGTGCTGCGCTCGCCGACCGACGCCAAGCTGGCCCGGGAGGGGGCGAAGAACTGGGGCCCGTTCACCCTGGGCGTCGCCGACACCACCCCGCTGGACGTGGCCAACGCGTACGCGACGGTGGCGGCCGAGGGGGTCTGGTGCCGGCCCACCCCGGTCACCTCGATCACCGACGCCACCGGCCGGAAGGTGGCCGCCGGGAACACCGACTGCCGGCAGGTGCTCGACACCGACGTGGCCCGGGCGGCGGCGGACGCCTCCCGTTGCCCGGTCGGCGACCAGTCGATGTACCGCCGCTGCGACGGCGGCACCGCCGAGGAACTCGCGCCGGGGCTGCGCCGGCCACTGGCCGGCAAGACCGGCAGCTCGGAGCGGAACGCCACCGAGACGGTGGTGGCCTTCACCCCGCAGCTCGCCGTCGCGACCATCGCCGCGAACCCGGACGACCCGCAGGACGCCGTCGGGGGCGGCGTGCAGGCCCGGCAGATCTCCGCCGTCGGCAACCTGCTGGCGTACGCGCTGCGGGACGAGCCGGTCGTCGACTTCGTGCCACCCAGCCAGACCGTCGCCTACCAGCACACCGGCCCTCGCACCGGCAACTGAGCCGCGGTCAGGCGGGGTGTTCGGCGCCGCGGGCGATGTTGCGGGCCATCCCGCCGAAGACCACCGCGTGGAACGGGAAGACCGAGCCCCAGTAGAGGTGGCCGGCCAGGCCGTGCGGGAGGAAGACGGCGCGCTGGACGTACCGGCTGCGGCCCTCGCTGGCCGGCTCGGCACGCATCTCCAGCCAGGCCCGGCCGGGCAGCCGCATCTCGGCGCGGAGCCGGAGCAGGTGCCCGGGGACGATCTCCTCGACCCGCCAGAAGTCCAGCGCCTTGCCCACCTGGAGGCGGTGCGGGTCGCGCCGCCCCCGGCGTAGCCCGACCCCGCCCACCAGCCGGTCCAGCCAGCCCCGGACCGACCAGGCCAGCGGGAAGGAGTACCAGCCGTGCTCGCCGCCGACCCCCTCGATGACCCGCCACAGCGCCGCCGTCGGGGCGGCCACCTCCCGCTCCCGCAGGTCGGTGTACGTGGTCCCGCCGGACCACTTGGGGTCGCTGGGCAGCGGCTCGGCCGGCGCGTCCGGCCCGCTCGCCGTGGACCAGCGGGTCTCCACCGCGGCGTCGCGGACCTTGGCCAGCGCCAGGGCGACGGCCTGGTCGAAGCCGGTCAGGCCGTCGGGCGGGTCGGGGACGTACCGGGCGATGTCGTGGTCGTGGGCGACCGCCTCGTGGACCAGGCTCTCCACCAGCGGCCGGGCGATGGCGCTCGGCACCGGGGTGATCAGACCGACCCAGTACGAGGAGAGCGACGGGGTCAGCACCCGCACCGGCAGGATGACCCGCCGGGGCAGCCCGGCCACCCGCGCGTACCGCTGCATCATGTCCTGGAAGGTGAGCACGTCCGGTCCGGCGATGTCGAAGGCCCGGTTCACCTCGGGCGGCAGGTCCGCGCAGCCGACCAGGTAGCGCAGCACGTCGCGGACCGCGATCGGCTGGATCCGGTTGCGCACCCAGCGTGGGGTGACCATGCCCGGCAGCCGCTCGGTCAGGTAGCGCAGCATCTCGAACGAGGCCGAGCCGGACCCGATGATCACCGCAGCCCGCAGCACGGCGGTCGGCACCCCGCTGTCCAGCAGGATCCGGCCCACCTCCGCCCGGGACCGCAGGTGCGCCGAGGGAAGCCCGTCCTGCGCCTTCGGCTCCGGGCCGCCGAGGTAGACGATCCGGCGTACGCCGGCGGCGTGCGCGGCCGCCGCGAAGTTGGTCGCGGCCTCCCGGTCGGCCGCCTCGAAGCCGGCCTGCCCCAGCGAGTGGACCAGGTAGTAAGCGACGTCGACGCCCTCGAACGCGGCCGGCAGCGTCTCCGGCCGGCGCAGGTCCCCCTCCGCGATCTCGGCCTGGGCCGCCCACGGCACGTCCCGCAGTCGGCCGGCCTTGCGGGCCAGGCAGCGTACGGCGTGTCCCTCGGCCAGCAGCCGGGGTGCGAGCCGACCGCCGATGTACCCGGTGGCTCCGGTGACGAGGCATCTCACGGCTTCCAGTCTGCGGCTCCGTAGACTCCTTCGCTGTGGAGAACGCGAGGGACACCTTCTGGGGGCCGGACTTCGAGCAGCTCAGCACCGTCGACCCGGAGATCGCCGGGGTGGTGCTGGGGGAGCTGGACCGGCTGCGCGGCGGGCTGCAACTGATCGCCAGCGAGAACCTCACCTCGCCGGCGGTGCTCGCCGCCCTCGGCTCCACGCTCACCAACAAGTACGCCGAGGGCTACCCGGGGCGGCGCTACTACGGGGGCTGCGCCGAGGTGGACCGGGCCGAGGAGATCGGCCTCGCCCGGGCGAAGGAGCTGTTCGGGGCCGAGCACGCCAACCTCCAGCCGCACTCCGGCGCCAACGCCAACCTGGCCGCGTACGCCGCCCTGGTGCAGCCGGGCGACACGGTGCTGGCCATGGACCTGCCGCACGGCGGCCACCTGACCCACGGCAGCCGGGTGAACTTCTCCGGCAAGTGGTTCCACACCGTCGGCTACCGGGTCCGCCGGGACACCGAGCTGATCGACTACGACGAGGTGCGCGACCTGGCCCGGGCGCACCGGCCCAAAATGATCATCTGTGGCGCCACGGCGTACCCCCGGCTGATCGACTTCGCCCGGTTCCGGGAGATCGCCGACGAGGTCGAGGCGTACCTGATGGTGGACGCCGCCCACTTCATCGGGCTGGTCGCCGGGCGGGCCGTCCCCTCCCCGGTGCCGTACGCGGACGTCGTCTGCGCCACCACCCACAAGGTGCTGCGCGGCCCGCGCGGCGGCATGATCCTCTGCCGCGAGTCGCTGGCCGCCCGGATCGACAAGGCGGTCTTCCCGTTCACCCAGGGCGGTCCGCTGATGCACGCCGTCGCGGCGAAGGCGGTCGCCCTGCGCGAGGCCGCCCAGCCGGAGTTCCGGGCGTACGCCTCCCAGGTGGTCAGCAACGCCCAGGCGCTCGCCGAGGGGCTGGCCGCCGAGGGGATGCGGCCGGTGTCCGGCGGCACCGACACCCACCTGGCCCTGATCGACCTGCGCGAGGTGGGGGTGACCGGCGCCGACGCCGAGGCGCGCTGCGACGCCGCGGGCATCACCCTGAACAAGAACGCCATCCCGTACGACCCGGAGAAGCCGATGGTCGCCTCCGGCGTCCGGGTGGGCACCCCGAGCGTCACCACCCAGGGCATGCGGGAGGGGGAGATGCGCCGGATCGCCACGCTGATCGCCCGGGCCGTGCGGACCGATCCGGAGTCCCCCGGTGGCGCCGACCAGCTCGCCCGGACCGCCGCCGACGTGACCGAGCTGGTCACCGCCTTCCCGGCGTACCCCCGTGGCTGAGCCGGGGACGCGCGCGGCGGAGGCGGCCGCGGACCGCGGTTGGCGGCTGCGGCACCTGCCGGTGCTGCTCATCGCGTCGGTGGTGCTCGCGGCGGCGGCGGCGGTGGTCGGCGGGATGCTGCGGGGGGCGGACGGCGCGCTCGGCGCGGCGGCCGGGGTGGCGGTGACCGCGGCCAGCTACACGCTCACCACGGTCGTGCTCGCCTGGGCGGACGCCCGCGATCCGCAGCTCGTGCTCCCCTTCGGGCTCGGCCTCTACCTCGCCAAGATGACCCTGCTCGGCGGGGTGATGGTGCTGGTGGCGGCGAGTGGCTGGCCGGGCCTGATCCCGTTCTGCCTCGGCATCGCCGCGGGTGTGCTGATCTGGACCGGGGTGCACATCTGGTGGCTGGCCACGGTGCACGCCCGCCGCGTCCACCGCTGACGCCATCCCAACCTTCGGACGGCGCGCCGGTGTGTCCGCGATCGGTCATTCTCTCAGTGGCGGGGGAGGAGTAGCGTGCCTCCAGACGACTTCGCCCGCCCGTGTCCCACACAACCAGGTTGTGCGGGGGGTGAGGCACAGCCTCGTCTCCTCGACTGATATCGTTCGCCCCGTCATGGCCGGTGACCAGAAACCCCCCAGCGCTGGCGGCCCGGGCGACACTCCGTCCGGTGCCGGTCAGGGTTGGACCGCGCTCTCGTACCTCATCGGGGGCATGCTCGTCTGGGGTTTCATCGGCTGGTTGGTCGACCGTTGGCTCGACACCGGGGGCATCGCCACCGGCGTCGGGGTCGTGCTCGGCATGGCCGGGGGGATCATCCTGGTCGTCCGCCGACTGGGCACGCCTACTTAGGAAGGGACGCGGTGTTCGGACAGGCGAACGTCCTGGCAGCGGGCCAGGCGGAATTCCCACCCAGCGTGGAGGACTTCTACCTGCCCAGCATCCTGCCCTGGGGTGCGCACGACAACTTCTGGTTCACGAAGATCACGGCCATGGTCTGGATCGCCGTCGGCGTCCTGATCATCTTCTTCCTGGCCAGCTACCGGAACCCGAAGCTGGTGCCGACGAAGAAGCAGTGGTTCGCCGAGTCGATCTACGGCTTCGTGCGGAACAACATCGCCGTCGACATGATCGGGCACGCGGGGGTGCGGTTCGCGCCGTACTTCACCACGCTCTTCTGCTTCATCCTGCTGACGAACGCGTTCGCGATCATCCCGTTCTTCCAGATCTCGCCGAACTCGCACATCGCGTTCCCGGCGTTCCTGGCCCTGATCAGCTACGTGATGTTCAACTGGATCGGCATCCGACACCACGGCTTCGTCAAGTACTTCAAGAACTCTCTGGTCCCGCCGGCGCCCTGGTACATCCTGCCGCTGCTGATCCCGATCGAGTTCTTCTCGACCTTCCTGGTCCGGCCGTTCTCGCTGGCCGTCCGTCTCTTCGCGAACATGTTCGCCGGCCACATGCTCCTGCTGGTCTTCACGCTCGGCGGCTTCGCCATGATCAGCGCCAACGCCTGGCTGGCGCCGGTCTCGGTGCTGTCCTGGGTGATGACGATCGCGCTGACCTTCCTCGAATTCCTGGTGATCGTTCTGCAGGCCTACGTCTTCACGGTGCTGACCGCCAGCTACGTGCAGGGCGCCCTCGCCGAAGAGCACTGATCCACTCTTTTTTCGCACCAACAGTTGTCGTCCCGCGTGACCGTCACGCGTGATAACCAGGAGGAACCAACCAATGGACGTTCTCGCCGCGGTTTCCGGCAGCACCGCCGCCATCGGCTACGGCCTCGCGGCCATCGGCCCGGGTATCGGCGTCGGTCTGGTCTTCTCGGCCTACATCCAGTCGACCGCCCGCCAGCCGGAGTCGTCCCGGATGACCCTGCCGTACGTCTGGATCGGCTTCGCCGTCATCGAGGCCCTCGCGCTGCTGGGCATCGCGTTCGGCTTCATCTGGCAGGGCACCCTCTCCTGATCCCGCCCTTCGACCGGGAGGTTTTCCATGTTCTACCTCGCCGCTGAGGGTGGTGGACAGGCGCACAATCCGATCATCCCTGCATGGCAGGAGATCGTGGTCGGTGGAATCGCCTTCATCCTGCTCTGCATCGTGCTGATGAAGTTCGTCTTCCCGCGCATGGAGCAGACGTTCCAGGCCCGGGTCGACGCGATCGAGGGCGGCATCAAGCGCGCCGAGGCCGCCCAGGCCGAGGCGAACCAGCTGCTCGAGCAGTACCGGGCCCAGCTCGCGGAGGCGCGTACCGACGCCGCCAAGATCCGTGACGACGCCCGGGCCGACGCCGAGGGCATCCGGCAGGACATCCTCGCCAAGGCGCGCGAGGAGTCCGACCGGATCATCGCCGCCGGCAAGGAACAGCTCGCCGCCGAGCGCGCCACCATCGTGCGCGAGCTGCGCACCGAGGTCGGCACCATCGCGGTGGACCTGGCCAGCAGGATCGTCGGTGAGTCCCTCGCCGACGAGGCGCGTCGCAAGGGCACCGTGGACCGGTTCCTGAGCGGTCTTGAGAGCACGGGGGCCCGCTGATGCAGGCCGCCAGCCGGGAGTCGTACAAGGTCGCGGCCGACCGCCTCGACGCGTACGCCCGCGGCGCGGAGCCGTCGGCGGTGGCCTCCACCGCCGACGACATCCTCTCCGTCGCCGCCCTGCTGCGGCGCGAGCCGCGGCTGCGCCGGGCGCTCTCCGACCCGGCCCGTGCCGGTGCGGACCGGACCGGCCTGCTCGGCGACATGCTGCGCGGCCGGATCGGCGCGGACTCGCTCGACCTGCTCGCCTCGCTGGTCGCCGGCCGCTGGTCGGCCCCGTCGGAACTGCTCGACGGTGCCGAGCGGCTGGGCGTCGAGGCGCTCCTCGCGAGCGCCGACAAGGCCGGCGAGCTGGGTGAGGTCGAGGACGAGCTGTTCCGCTTCGGGCAGGTCGTCTCGGGTTCGCCGGAGCTGTCCAACGCCCTGTCCGACCCGATGGCGCCGGCCGAGCGGCGGGCCACCCTGGCCGACCAGCTGCTCGCCGGCAAGGCCCGGCCGGTCACCGTCCGCCTCGTCGAGGCCGCCCTGGCCGGCTTCGGGGGACGCTCCTTCATCGGGGCGCTCACCCGGCTGGTCGAGCTGGCCGCCGACCGGCGGGACCGTCAGGTCGCGTACGTGACCGTGGCGGCTCCGCTGAGTGACGAGGAGGAGCGACGCCTCGGTGCCCGCCTCTCGGAGATGTACGGTCGAGAGGTTTCCGTCAAGCAGACGGTGAACCCCGAGGTGCTCGGTGGGGTGAGCGTGCGGGTCGGCTCCGACCTGTACGACGGCACCGTCCTGCGCCGCCTCAACGAGACCCGCAACGCGCTCGCGAAGCGCTGACCAGCGTCTTAGCAGCCCTGATTCGATGCCATCGGACCGGTCGGTACTAGGTATCCCGGGCCCCTGATACTTAAGGAAGCAGAGGATGGCCGAGCTGACCATCTCGACGGAGGAGATCCGCGGCGCCCTGGAGCGCTACGTCTCCTCCTACACGGCCGACGTCTCCCGTGAGGAGGTCGGCACCGTCGCCGACGCCGGCGACGGCATCGCCCACGTCGAGGGTCTGCCCTCGACCATGACCAACGAGCTCCTGGAGTTCGAGGACGGCACGCTCGGCGTGGCGCTGAACCTCGACGTCCGGGAGATCGGTGTCGTCGTCCTCGGTGACTTCGGCGGGATCGAAGAGGGTCAGCGCGTCAAGCGCACCGGCCGGGTGCTCTCCGTGCCGGTCGGCGACGCGTTCCTCGGCCGCGTGGTGAACGCGCTCGGTCAGCCGATCGACGGCCTCGGCGACATCGCCAACGAGGGCTACCGCGAGCTGGAGCTCCAGGCCCCGAACGTGATGTCCCGCAAGTCGGTCGACGAGCCGCTGCAGACCGGTCTGAAGGCCGTCGACGCCATGACCCCGATCGGCCGGGGCCAGCGGCAGCTGATCATCGGTGACCGGAAGACCGGTAAGACCACGGTCGCCCTGGACACCATCCTCAACCAGCGCGAGAACTGGCGCTCCGGCGACCCGAAGAAGCAGGTCCGCTGCATCTACGTCGCCGTCGGCCAGAAGGCCTCCACCATCGCCTCCATCAAGGGGACGCTGGAGGAGGCGGGCGCGATGGAGTACACCACCATCGTCGCCTCCCCGGCCTCCGACCCGGCCGGCTTCAAGTACCTCGCCCCGTACACCGGCTCGTCCATCGGCCAGCACTGGATGTACGGCGGCAAGCACGTCCTGATCGTCTTCGACGACCTGAGCAAGCAGGCCGAGGCGTACCGGGCCGTGTCGCTGCTGCTGCGCCGCCCGCCGGGCCGCGAGGCCTACCCGGGTGACGTCTTCTACCTGCACTCCCGGCTGCTGGAGCGCTGCGCCAAGCTCTCCGACGAGCTGGGCGGCGGCTCGATGACCGGTCTGCCAATCATCGAGACCAAGGCGAACGACATCTCGGCGTTCATCCCGACCAACGTCATCTCGATCACCGACGGCCAGATCTTCCTGGAGACCGACCTGTTCAACCAGGGCGTCCGGCCGGCCATCAACGTCGGCACCTCGGTCTCCCGGGTCGGTGGCGCCGCTCAGGTGAAGCCGATGAAGAAGGTCGCCGGTTCGCTCCGGCTCAACCTGGCCCAGTACCGCGAGCTGGAGGCGTTCGCCGCCTTCGCCTCCGACCTGGACAAGGCCTCCCGCGCCCAGCTGGACCGCGGCGCCCGCCTGGTCGAGCTGCTCAAGCAGTCGAACTACTCGCCGTACCCGGTGCAGGAGCAGGTCGTCTCCGTCTGGGCCGGCACCGAGGGCAAGCTGGACGACGTCCCGGTCGGCGAGATCCGCCGGTTCGAGTCGGAGTTCCTGCAGTACCTCCGGCACAAGCACGAGGGCGTCCTCGCCGCGATCGCCGACAACAAGTGGGACGACGAGATCATCGGCTCGCTCGACTCGGCCATCACCGAGTTCAAGCAGGTCTTCCTCGGCAAGGAGGACGAGGTCCGGATCAACGAGGCGCCGGCCAAGCCGCTCGAGGGCGAGGAGACCCGCGAGACGGTGACCCGCTTCCGCGAGGGCTCGACCGACCGCCCGGCTGAGAGCTGACGATGGCCGCCCAGGTTCGCGTACTTCGCCAACGCATCCGCTCGGCGAAGGGGATGAAGAAGATCACCAAGGCGATGGAGCTCGTCGCGACGAGCCGCATCGCCAAGGCCCAGGCCCGGGTGGAGGCTTCTCTTCCGTACGCCCAGGCGATCACCGGCGTGCTCACCGCGCTGGCCTCGAACGCGCGGATCGACCACCCGCTGCTCACCCCGCGCGAGCAGGTGCGGCGGGCGGGCGTCCTGCTCATCACCGCCGACCGCGGTCTGGCCGGCGGTTACAGCTCGAACGCGATCCGGACCGCGGAGTCGCTGATCGCCCGGCTCAAGGCCGACGGCAAGGAGCCCGTGCTCTACGTCATCGGTCGCAAGGGCGTGACGTTCTACCGGTTCCGCAACCGGGACATCGCGGCGAGCTGGACGGGCTTCTCGGAGCAGCCGGGCTTCTCCGACGCCCGGGAGGTGGGCGAGACGCTGATCAAGGCGTTCACCGCCGGCGCGGACGACGCGGAGGGGCAGGCCGGGGCGGACGGGATCGTCGGTATCGACGAGCTGCACATCGTCTACACCGAGTTCAAGTCCCTGATGACCCAGACTCCGGTCACGAAGATCATCGGCCCGATGCAGGTCGAGGACCGGCCGCGGTCCGAGGGCCTGCTGCCGGCGTACGAGTTCGAGCCGGAGGCGGAGTCGCTGCTCGATGCGCTGCTGCCGAAGTACATCAACACGCGGATCTACGCGGCGTTGTTGGAGTCGGCGGCCAGCGAGTCGGCGTCCCGGCGGCGGGCGATGAAGAGCGCCACCGACAACGCCGAAGAGATGATCGAGAAGTACACGCGTGAGATGAACTCGGCCCGCCAGGCCGGGATCACCCAGGAGATCAGTGAGATCGTCGGCGGCGCGAACGCGCTGGCCGCGTCGGGAAGTGAAGTGTGATGACTGCCCCAGTAGAGACCAAGACGGCCACGGGTCGCGTGGTCCGGGTCATCGGCCCGGTCGTCGACGCCGAGTTCCCGCGCGACGCCATGCCGGACCTGTTCAACGCCCTGCACGTCGACGTGACCCTCTCCGGCGGCGAGAAGACGCTGACCCTCGAGGTCGCCCAGCACCTGGGTGACAACGTGGTCCGCGCCATCTCGATGCAGCCGACCGACGGCCTGGTCCGCGGCTCCGAGGTGCGCGACACCGGCTCCCCGATCAGCGTGCCGGTCGGCGACGCGGTCAAGGGCCACGTGTTCAACGCGATCGGCGAGGTCCTGAACCTCCGCGAGGGCGAGACGCTCGAGCCGGACGACCACTGGCAGATCCACCGCAAGGCCCCGGCCTTCGCGGACCTGGAGCCGAAGACCGAGATGCTGGAGACCGGCATCAAGGTCATCGACCTGCTCGCCCCGTACGTCAAGGGCGGCAAGATCGGCCTGTTCGGCGGCGCCGGCGTGGGCAAGACGGTGCTCATCCAGGAGATGATCACCCGCGTGGCCCGGAACTTCGGTGGTACGTCGGTCTTCGCCGGCGTGGGTGAGCGCACCCGTGAGGGCAACGACCTCATCGCCGAGATGACCGAGTCCGGCGTCATCGACAAGACCGCGCTGGTCTACGGCCAGATGGACGAGCCGCCGGGCACCCGGCTGCGGGTCGCCCTCTCCGCGCTGACCATGGCGGAGTACTTCCGTGACGTGAAGAAGCAGGAGGTGCTGCTCTTCATCGACAACATCTTCCGCTTCACCCAGGCCGGTTCCGAGGTCTCCACGCTGCTCGGCCGCATGCCGAGCGCCGTGGGTTACCAGCCGACCCTGGCCGACGAGATGGGCGAGCTCCAGGAGCGGATCACCTCCGTCCGGGGCCAGGCCATCACCTCGATGCAGGCGATCTACGTGCCCGCCGACGACTACACCGACCCGGCGCCGGCCACCACGTTCGCCCACCTGGACGCGACCACCAACCTGGAGCGGTCGATCTCCGACAAGGGCATCTACCCGGCCGTGGACCCGCTGGCGTCCTCGTCCCGGATCCTCGCCCCGGAGTTCGTCGGCCAGGAGCACTTCCAGGTCGCCACCGAGGTGAAGCGGATCCTGCAGCGCTACAAGGACCTGCAGGACATCATCGCCATCCTCGGTATCGAGGAGCTCTCCGAGGAAGACAAGATCACCGTGCAGCGCGCGCGGCGGATCGAGCGCTTCCTGTCGCAGAACACCTACGCGGCCGAGCAGTTCACCAGCGTGCCGGGCTCGACGGTCCCGATCAAGGAGACCATTGAGGCGTTCAAGAAGATCAGCGAGGGCGAGTACGACCACTTCCCCGAGCAGGCGTTCTTCATGTGCGGCGGGCTCGAGGACCTGGAGAAGAAGGCCAAGGAGCTGATGGAGGGCTGAGGCTCTCGTCACATCCACGGAGGCCGCCCCCACCGGTAGGGGGGGGGCCGCAGGGGGTTTGTGGGCCCCCGTTTACACATTTTGGGTTTTCAGGCCAACAGTTAGGCGCACCGCGCGGGACCCTTTCT
>NZ_JBSGJR010000063.1:0-19264 GCF_053605645.1 Micromonospora sp. NPDC003776 | reverse complement strand
GGCCGTGGCCGGGCTCTGGCGGCGACGCCGTGGCCCTCCCCTGCACCCCCCGCAGGTCTGTCTTCACTCAACGCGGTCGGCCGCCGTTTGTCCCCCGGCTCGCTGATGTTTCAGCCGTCCGGGCGAGGATCAGCGGCACGATGGTCGAAAGCGGTTCGGTCGAGTCGACAATCGTGGATCGCTGCGCCGGGTGACCGGGCGGCGACGGCCGGCCCGGCCCGCGCCCTGCAAAGGTCGTAGGGTGGAGGGCATGGGCATGCTCTGCGCGGTCAGCTTCAACCGGTACGGGCGCCTCTACTACCTGGATCCGGGTGAGCTACGCCCGCAGGTGGGCGACAGGGTGCTGGTGCCTACCGACGAGGGTCCCGAGGTGGCCGAGTGCGTCTGGGCCGCGCAGTGGGTCGGTGAGGACACCGCCGGCTTCCCCCGGCTGGCCGGGCTGGCCGAGGAGGAGGACCTGCGCCGCGACGAGCTGCTGCGCCGGCGCAAGGCGGACGCCAAGGTCGCGGCTAAGCGGCTGATCCGCGAGCACGGGCTGCCGATGAAGGTGGTGGCGGTCGACCATGTCCTCGCCACGCCGGAGTCCGGCAGCGACCGCACCACCATCTATTTCACCGCGCCGCACCGGGTGGACTTCCGCTCCCTGGTCCGCGACCTGGGGGCGACCCTGCACTGCCGGGTCGAGCTGCGGCAGCTCTCCGCCCGCGACTCGGCGCGGGTGCAAGGTGGGATCGGGTCGTGCGGCCGCGACCTGTGCTGCGCCACCTTCCTCAACGACTTCGAGCCGGTCACCATCCGCATGGCGAAGGACCAGGACCTCCCGCTCAACCCGCTGCGCATCTCCGGCGCCTGTGGCCGGCTGATGTGCTGCCTGAAGTACGAACATCCCCTCTATCAGCGGTTCCAGGAGTCGGCACCGGCGATCGGGAGCCGGGTCGCCACGCCGGAGGGCGAGGGCAGGGTCGTCGGCCACAGCGTGCCGCGAGACTCGGTCACGGTCCGCCTCGACGCCGACGGTTCCCGCTGCTCGTGCAGCCGCGCCTCCGTCTGCGCCCCCCGCCAGGCCCACGACCAGCACTACACCCCCTGATCCCCCTCGCGCCGCCCCCCCCGCGGGCGCGTTGATCAAGGGGTTTGCGTCGGAAATCGCGGTTCCGGTGGCGCAGACCCCTTGATCAACGGGGCTCGGGTCAACGCAGGACGATGGGGGGTTCCGCGAGGCGGGGTGTGAGGGGGGTCTTGGGGAGGAGCCAGGAGGCGGTGGGGAACTGGTCCGGGTTCACCTGCCAGGCGTGGGAGACCTTGTCTAGGGTGATCGGGTAGATGGTCAGTGTCCCGTCCGGGTCGAACCGGAAGCGCAGGAACGCCTTCGAGTCCTCGATGCCCTGGGCGGCGAACAGTTCGTTCAGGTTGACCCCGAAGGAGCCGGCCACCAGCAGGTAGAGCGCGACGAGCTGGCTGGAGACCAGGCCGATCACCGGGCCGTACAGCACGGCGGCGGCGGCCGCCGGCAGCGGCCAGGGCCAGTCGTAGAAGGGCAGCTGCAGCCAGAGCCAGGTGCCGGCGGCGCCCAGTGCCACGTGCGCCAGGCCGTGCGAGATGCCGAGGAGCCAGTGCCGGACGTGCCGTTTCTTGGCGGCACTGGGAGGCTGGGCGAAGAACGCCGCGCTCAGCATGGTCACCACCACCATGATCACCAGCGGGACGCTGAGCAGCCGCTGCTCCGTGGTGCCCACGTGGTGCGCCGTCACCCCCGCCATGGCCAGCATCAGCAGCGTGTGCAGGGTGCCGAGCAGCGTGGTGAAGCCCGGGTTGCGGAACGGCAGCCGGGCAAAGATCCCCCAGCCGTAGCGGCGCGAGCGCGCCTTGTCCGGGTAGCGGGCCGCGAGGTCGTACTCCCGGGTGCGGCTGGCCCGGCGGGCGAGCGTGTCGCGCGGCGGCACCTCCAGCCGCTCCGGCAGCTCGTGCGTCGGGTAGAGGTAGGCGCCGCCGCCCCCGCAGGTGATCAGCTGCCGCTCCGGACCGGTGTAGCGGGCGTAGTGGTGCAGGTCGCCGGAGATCAGCAGCCGCACCTGCGCGCCGGTGGGGGCGATGATCGTACGGATGAAGTAGTCGATCGAGTCGTACGCGGTCGGATGGTCGACGGCCTTGACCCAGGTGGGTGCCGGCACCGCCAGGATGACCTTCGCGCGCGGGCCGAGCTTGCGGGCGACCTCGTCGAAGTAGGTGAGCTGCGGGTCGTCCAGGTACGACCCGGACTGGTCGTCGAGGCCGATCAGCCACCAGTCGGCGGGCAGCTCCACCGCGAAGTACGAGCGGGACTGGCCGGTGCCCCAGCCTGCGAAGTGCCGGTCCCGGGAGCGGACGAAGAGCCGCAGGAACGCGGTCAGGCCGTCGTACCAGTCGTGGTTGCCGGGGACCGCGAAAAGGGTCGGCCGCTCGGGCGGCGAGAGCGGCAGCGCCGCCTGGTACGGCCCCTTGCACCGGTCCTCGTACGCCTCGTAGGACGCCGACGGGTAGACCTCGTCGCCTCCCATCACCAGGGTCTGTGCCCGGGGCAGCCGGTGCCCGTCCACCTCCAGCTCCGGCTGGGCGAGCAGGTACGCAACGGAGTAGGTGGCGTCGAAGCCGTCCCCCAGGTCGGCCACGTAGTCCAGCCACAACCCGCCGTCCGGCCCGACCTGGCGGAACGTGGCGTCCCCGAAGGCGTTCTGCAGCTCCCGCTTGTCCAGATATGCCCCGAACAGCATCGCCAGCAGGGTCCGCAGGCCGGTCTGGATCAGCAGCAGCGGCGCGAGCCAGGGCACCGGCTTGCGGGGGGTGAACCCCAGCTCCAGGGGGTCCAGACTGCGCGGCCGGCGGGAGGCCCGGTCACCGGGGTGCGCCTCGGGGATCGACTGCGGTGGTGGCAGGTGATCGTCGCTCACCCGCCGCAGGGTAGTCCTCCCCGAACGCGAGCGCCCTCCCCGAAACGTACCGGGCCTGCCTCGATGTCCGGATTACGGGCGGGGGGATCCCGTTCGGCTTCCGCCGGGCCGTGCCGTACACTTGACGATCGTTGCCGCCTTAGCTCAGTCGGCTAGAGCGACGCACTCGTAATGCGTAGGTCGACGGTTCGATTCCGTCAGGCGGCTCCATAGAAAGGCCCAGGTCACCGGCTTGATCGCCGACTATGACCTGGGCCTTTTGCTTGTCATCGCGAGGCCGAGCAGCCGAGCGAGCAGCCAACCTACTCACCCGACCACAACGCTCCCTTCCGCCGTGGTGCGGTGTGCACGTCCGGGCCGATGTCTGCCGTTGAGCGCCAGCCGTCAGCGGCCGGCCGGTTAGGTCAGGGACTCCAGCCGCCCACGCCGCGGTTGTCGATGTTGCTGCCGTCCGTCCGGTTCCGGTGGTCGTCGAGCCGGCGGCGGGCCTCGGCCGACGCCTGCAGGCCACGCACCTGGTCGCCGTCGACGGGGGTCCGCCTGGTGCGGCGCCACAGTCCGGCCGCAGACACGGTCGCTGCGATGATGATCAGAAGGATGAGCCAGCGCATTTCGACCTCCCCCGTGTGAGCTGCCTGCCCCCAGTGTGCGCAGCCGGTCAAGGGCCCGACCCACGGCCGGTGCAGGACTAGTGAGTCTGCCGGCGGTCGGACTCCTGCCGGATTGCCTCCGTGAGATCCCGCCAGGTGCCGGCCGAGGCCTTCATCATTCGGTCGACCATCGCCCGGGCGGATGCTTCGTCCGGGAAGTCGGACGACACCTCCTGCCCTTCATCGCCACCGATGCGGCCACGGACCCGCCACAGCCGGCGGTCGGAGTGCAGCCAGATGTCCCGCCGGGCCATGCGACCCCACGACCCGTTCCACCATCGCCCGCGTACCTCCACCGGCAGCAGCCTACTCGAACACATGTACGAGTCGACCGGCTGTCGGCAAATGCCTGGTCTCGCATGATGGTTGACACCACGGCCTCGCCTGATGCTTTACATGATCACCTCGGAGCCGGCCGATCCAAGGGCCGACACGGACTGGCCATGATCGGCGTTGCGACACGTCCGCTCATGGCGCCCCTTTATGTCAAGGCGCCGCTGGAACCAGGGGTTTAGGGTGGTTGGTGGCGGGTCCGGGAAGTGGCTTGTCCGAAGGGCCGATGTCCGGGGTCAGGTCGGTCACGCTGGATTGCAGAGTCGTCCCCGAGTGCCCTCCCGGATCCGCCGCCTGCCTGCGTTTTTGGTCGGCGACCATGCGGGCGTAGGCGACGTTCGACAGTCGGCGTTTGAGGGCGCGCATGGCTTCCATGGAGGTCTTCCCGGCGGCCTTCTTCGCGTCGAAATAGGCGCGGCCTTCGGTGCGGTTGCGCAGCTGGACGACGGCCATGATGTGCAGAGTCCGGTTGATCCGCCGGTTGCCGGCGCGGGAGAGTCGGTGACGCTTCTGGTCGCCGGAGGATGCGTCCAGTGGGGCGGTGCCGTTCCAGGACGCGAACCGGTCGCGGTCGGCGAAGCGGCGGATGTCGCCGACGTCAGCCAGCAGCCGAGCTGCACCTGAGGGGCCGATGCCGTGCAACTCCATCAGGGTGGAGCCGCGGGCGACTACCAGCTCCTTGAGGTCCCTTTCCGCGGCCTTGATCTTCTTGTCGACGCCCTCGAGTTCACCGATGAGCTCGACCGCGAGGCGACGCCGGGTCTTGCCCACGATGTCGCGGGGCTTGATGGTCGCGATCAGCGCACGTGCCTGCCGCGCGGACAGGAATTGCTTTGCCCCGCCTGGGAAAAGCTCCAGCAGCAGCCGGTGCAGCCGGTTGATGGTCTGCGTCCGTGCGCGGCCCAGCTCGTCGCGGCGGTCGACCAGCATTCCCATCACCTGCAGGTCCGGGTCGAGCTGGACCTGCACGAGGTTCGGGGTGCGCAGTGCGACCATCGCGACCGAGTGCGCATCCACCGGGTCGGTCTTGCGGCCATTGCCGGTGGCGAACACCCGCACCTGTGCCGACAGCTTCGCGGGCACGTCGAGCACCGTCTCACCGTCATGCAGCAGGCGGTGGGCGATGTGTTTGCCGATGCCGTTGCAGCCCTCGACCGCCCAGACCCGATCGGCGTACTTGCGGCCGGCGGCGAGCATCTGCGCGTAGCCGGTCTTGTCAGTGCCGTACCTGCCCACTGCGAGCACCCGGCCGCGTTCGTCGACGACCTCGATGGTGGCTGAACGCTTGTGCGGGTCCATCCCGATGATCACGCTCATCGGCGCCTCCCCTGGCTGAACTGCACGGAGTTGTCCGCAAGGAGGGCAACGCTACTTCGAGCAGGGCAAACCCCTTTCCAGCCTCTCCTCGCGCGGCGCCCGGCGAAACCGCAGGCCATGAGAGAGCCACACCAATGACACCGGTGGGCAGCCGCAATGTGGGAGCGTCTCGCCGGGCACCTGGACCGAGTCTGGCCGGACATCGGTCCTGGACCAAGTCTCTAAGTAGCCGATGTGCGGTCACTCCCGAAGTGTTCGCCGCGATCGGATGGAGTACATGACTGTTGAACGTGCGGTGCCGGAGATGAATGAGACCTTGATCGGCTCTGCCGGTGCCCTCACCGGAGGGAGTCCGCAGCCCCGGCCCGATTCCGAGCCCGGACTCGAAGCCGATCAAGGCCGACGGTGAGGAGAAGCAGCGGAACGGCGAGGTAGGCCACGAGACCCACGGCGCGCTTCGCTACGGTGGCGACCCCGCCGAGGTGTGCGGGCAGGTCCCCGACGGCGGGCCAAGTCGACAGAATGTTCCAGACAGCAGCGTTCTCGCCGTAGTCGAGCACGGTCATCGCGACTGCGGGGATCAGCAGGAGACGCCACCTCCGGCCCGGCAAGCGCCGGATCAACAGGGAGGATACGAGCAGCAGGGCCAGGCCGCAGAGCAGCGGGTACACGAGGTCGAGCAATTCCAGCCGGAGATAGGCCGCCCGCCCCTCGGTACCGCAGGCCGCGACCAGATCGCGTGCATCCGCGGCGGTCCAGTGGCTGCGTACGTCCAGGGCGCTCCGCCCGTGGCAGGCCCGGGAGACCGCGCCGGTCAGGCCGGGCCAGCCGAACATGGCCAGTGCGCTGATCCCGTAGAGAACCCAGACAGCTACGACCACCCGGCCACGGCTCATCGCGCGCCACGCCTTCACCACAACCTCCGATGCTACGATTTCGCAATACTTGCCCCTGGGGGAGATAGTGCGAGATCGCAGCAGTTCTGTCAAGGGTGATGATCCGTCGAACGTGCTCTTCGACACCTGGCTCACGGCCCGCGCCGCCATCGCACTGCTGGACAGCGCGCTGGCCGGCACCGGTCTGGACGCCGAGGACTTCGCCGTCTACTCCGTACTGCGCCAGGCCGGCGAGATCAGCCCAGGCGAACTCGCCCGGTGGATGTCCGCCCCGGCAACGACGGTTTCCAGCCACGTCAAGCGACTAGTCGCGCGCGGGCACGTCCGGCAGGTTCCACACCCACAGGATCGTCGCTCGTACCGCATCACGCTCACCGACGCAGGCCAACACGCTCACACCACGGCAGGCCGGCACTTCCTGTCCGCCCTGGCCACTGTCGAGGCCGCCCTCCCCCGGCCCGCCAGCGACGTGCAGCAGGCGCTACGAGACCTGCACGCCGCGATCGGCGCGGCTGCCCAGCGGGCATGATCGCCCACGGAGAGCGGGTCGACAAGGCGCCCGAATCTGCCGCGAGTCGCGCGGTCGCCACGATCATGTAAAGCATCATTCGAGGCCACGGTGTCAACCATCACCCGGCGCAGGAGACCGGCTGTCGGCAAATGTCGGGTCTCGGGACCTGCGTGACAGATCAGTCTCGGGACGTGGGTGACACGTCCGGCTAGAAGACCTCTAGTTGGCCAGGGTAAGGCGTCGGCGGTTCTGGCGGGGGCAGGAGGTCCGCAGCTTCCTGTGTGAGGCGGTCGATCATGTCGAGGGGCATGAAGATTGCGGTGTGCCAGGTTTGGTCGTCAGGGCCGATTAAGGCTGCGAGGGTGTCGTCTGTGATCGACCAGTGCACGGGCACGCCGGCGCCGTCTTCGCCAATTTGCACGGATCGCCGTGCGGTCCAGTCGGCCTCGCGCAATGACCGAAGGCGGCCGAGTTCGCTGAGGTAGATCCAGACGTGCAGTTCCCATGACGGCCCCTGCAGCATCACCATGACGACAGCGGGGTCGTCACGGTTGTCGTCGATCACCACGTTGACCATGCGGGGATGGTCGCAGACCCGGTTCGCTGGGCAGCGACGGGCGTCGTGGTGGCTCGGGCTTTCGCGCCTTGAACCGCGTCACCTGCTTGGTGGTGGTGCGGGTAGTCTCGGTGAGGAGCAGGTCGCCGTCATAGACCCGGAATGTGGTCTCGGCTTGCTCGACGGTGACGGTGACGGTGCGGCCGGCGTGGCCTGCGCCGACGTGGATGCGTTGACCGGCGATGACCAGGGCTCCTCGGCAGCTGACGCGGCGTTCGACCCGCACGGGTTCGGGTGCCGGGGTGGGTGGTGGTCCGGCGGGGCGGGCGTCGCGAATCTTGGTGATCTCGGCGGCGGTGAGGGGGTTGGGCAGGCTGCGGAGCAGGACGCCGCCGGCGGTGATCTGCATCAGGCCGCGGTCGAGTCGGACGGTGACGCGCCTGCCGGCGAAGTGGTAGCCGACGGGGTGTTGCCGGCCGGCGAGGCCGATCAGGCCGGTGGCGTTGACGAGCCGTTCGACCTCGATCGGGGCGCCGGCCTGGACGGGTCCGGTGGCGATCGGTGGTGGCCCGGCCGGTTGGCCGTCGTCGGCGAGGAGTTGGCGCAGGTGGTCGGTATCAGGACGTGCGTGACACCAAAACGCCGGGGCACATCACGGTCTGTGAAACTCCAGGACCGGACGACGCGGTCAGCGGCAATAGCGTGTGTCTCGATTAGCGAGGCAGGCGCAGCGCTGACTCGGATGCGATGACGCCGAGGTTGGGCGGGTTGCGCGAGTGGTGATCACCACGGCACGCGGGTTCCGTCCCAGGAGAGGAATTCGCCGGTGGGGCCGTCGTCGGGCAGCAGTGCCAGTTTGACCGCGCCAGCTGCGGCTTCGGCCGGGTCTCCGCCGCTGGCGGCGGCGGTCACGTTGAGATTGGTTTTGCGTAGCCCGGGCGCGAGGGCGTTCACCTTGAAGCCGTCGCCGGCGAGCGCTTGGGCGTAGAAGACTGTCAGCGCGTTCAGTGCGGTCTTGGACGATCGGTATGCGGCGAGTGAGCCCGTCGCGGGGAACTGCGGCTGCGGGCCGGTACTCCAGCCCAGTGATCCAGTGCCGCTGGAGAGGTTCACGATCCGGGGCCGGGCGGAGCGGCGCAACGCGGGCAGGAAAGCGTTGGTGACCGCCACGACCCCGAACACGTTCGTTTCGTAGGTGCGGCGGAAGGCGTCAACGTCGGTCTCGGTCACCGGGTTCAGGTCGACCGAGATGCCGGCGTTGTTGACCAGGATGTCCAGGTTTTCGACTTGACGGGCGGCGTCGGCGACGCTCTGGCCGTCGGTGACGTCGAGGGTGAGTAGTCGAGCGTTGCCGCCGATCTCGTCGACAGCCCGCTGGCCCCGCTCCGGGTCGCGAGAGCCGAGGTAGACGATCACCCCGGCGGCCGCGAGCTGCCGCGCGATTTCCTTGCCGATGCCTTGGTTGGCGCCGGTGACCAGTGCCGTGTAATCGTTCATGGTGTTCATGCTGCAACGATGCCGACGGCGACCGGGCCGATCCAGGGACAACCGATACCTGGCTCTGGAGGGGGTGAATCATGGCGGGACAGGAGTTGGCGCGGTTCCTTCGGCAGCGGCGGGAAGACCTACGCCCCGCCGATGTCGGCCTGCCCGCCGGTCCGCGCCGTCGTACCCCCGGCCTGCGCCGTGAGGAAGTCGCCCAGCTGGCCCACATGTCCGTCGACTACTACGCCCGACTCGAACAGGCCCGGGGCCCCCATCCGTCGCCGCGGATTCTGGACTCCCTCGCCGACGCGCTGCGGGTCTCCCCGGCCGAGCGGACTCACCTGTTCCGGCTGGCCGGGGCGACTCCGGCACCACCCGCCGGACCGGTACGCCAGGTCCGCCCGCATATGGTCAACCTGCTGCGCCGCATCCCCGAGGCGGCGGCCGTCGTCACCGACGCCAGCTACGACGTGATCGCCTTCAATCCGCTCGCCGACGCCCTGCTGGGTAACCTCAGGCAGGAGCCCAACCTGGCCCGCCGACGGTTCCTGGGCCTCGGCAGCTACGAAAGCTCCAGCGCCGAAGAATTCGGTCACATCGCGGTGGCGCGGCTGCGCGCCGCCGCCGACCGCTACCCCCGCGACGAGCGCCTCGCCCGCCTCCTGACCGGGCTGCGCGCCGCCAGTCCCGAGTTCACCGAGATCTGGAACACCAACCCGGTACGAGCCCCTAGCCACCGGATCAAGACCATCACCCATCCACAGCTCGGCCCGCTGCGCCTCAACTGCGACGTGCTCACCATCCCCGACGACCAGCAAGTCGTCTTCATCACCGCCGACCACGGCACCCCCACCGCCCGCGCCCTGCGCCACCTGGGCGCTGTCGGCTGACGAAACCCTTCATACACCGAGTCGACAAGGCCACGCGCTCTGTCAGCGGCGGTACAGCGAAGGGCCTTGGAGTCGCCGGACCGCTGGCCACGAGCCGCGTGAATCTGTAAGCCACCGCGTCCGCACATCGGCATGTGAGGACGTACGACGCTCGTTCCAAGGCCTACGGGCTGTCACCACCGTCCGGACGGTCGAGCCTAGCGGTGTCACCCACGTCCCGAGACTGATCTGGGGTCAGTCTTCACGAATCGGCGACACCTCGTCCAGCCGGTTGGCGACCGTGTCCCCCGACGGTCTGGGATGCTTCGCCCATGCCTTCCTTCCCGCCTACGTTCGCCGGCCAGGTTGTCGCACTGCCGGCCCGTGCCCAGTTCGAGGCGTTCCTCGACGAGCACCGCGGCGCGCTCAATCGCTGCTTGGACGGGCTGACAGAGGAACAGGCGCGTCGATCGCTGGTGGTCTCCCGGACCACGCTTCTCGGTCTTGTGAAGCACGCGGCTTTCGTCGAGAAGGTCTGGTTCGACGAAGCCGTCACGGGCCGGTCGCGCGCTGAGATCGGCATCCCTGCGAACTCAGAAGGCTCGTTCATCCTCGATGACGACGACACGATCGCCACCGTCCAGCGGGCACACCGCGAAGCCTGCGAGGCTTCACGCCAGGCGACGTCATCCCTGGGTCTGGACGACATCCTTCGCGGGCACCGGCGGGGCCCACTTCCGCTGCGGTGGGTGTATCTCCACGTTCTGCGCGAGCTCGCCCAGCACTGTGGGCACGCAGACATTCTGCGAGAGCAGCTCATCAACGGGTAATGCACAGGCTCCCGCGCATGCGCCCGTAGATCTCTACACCCGGGGCGACTCATGCGTCACCCGCGCCATCAGTGGCGCATCCCAGCGCCTTCGCCGGTCGATTCGAGTTGACCTGTTCGCTGGGCAGGCACGAGGCTGACCGGATGGGGACCATTATCCGGAACTTCGCGTTCGACTGCGCCGACCCGTACGAGCTGGCGCACTTCTGGGCCAAGGTCTTCGACTGCCCGGTCGACCCCGAGTTGAAGCCCGACGACGACGAGGCGGCGATCGAGCCGCCGGGCGGCAGCAGACTCTACTTCCAGCGGGTACCGGAGCCGAAGAGCGTCAAGAACCGTACGCACATCTGCCTGCAGCCCGAGGTGCCACGCGATCAGGAGGTCGAGCGTATCGGCTCCCTCGGGGCCACCATCGTCGCCGATCACCGTGATCCCGACGGCAGCGGCTGGGCCGTGATGGCCGACCCGGAGGGCAACGAGTTCTGCGTGCTGCGCAGCGACGCCGAGCGCCAGGCAACCGCGTAGGCCCCGCCCGGATGCTGGGAGGATGGCGGCATGGCCGACGACGCGGCGCCTACCTACACGACCCGTCCGCTGGATGTCGACACCCGGGACGACTTCGCCAGGCTGGTAGCGGCGAACAACGGCGTCTGGGGTGGTTGCTGGTGTATGGGCTTTCACCTCGAAGGGGTCGGCAAGGGCCGTACCGCAGCGCAGAACCGCGAGGCGAAGTACGCGCACGTGCGCCAGAGAACCTTGGTCTGCTTGATGCAAGCGTCGCTGATTAGCTTAGGGATCCTGGGTCGGTTTGGGTTTCCGGGATCGTTTCCCACCTGGGTGGGGTCGCGTGGGCGTGGAGGTGGAATCCTGCGCCCAGGGCGGCTCCTCGTGGCCGGTGGCCGGTGGTGGGTGTGCTGATCGTGGTCACGTCCTGGTGCCGGTGGGCTGCGCGGGGCAGCCTTGGCCGGTCCGTTGGTGCGTGTCCCTCCGGACGCTTGCCCGCCCGGCCCTGGGGCCGGGTGGGGGAGGGTGCCCTGCGTCGCCTGGGCGCGGGGCGTGGTGGCTGATGCCGGGTGGGACCGGTCTTCGACCGATCCTCCCGGCTGGTCTTGGTGATGACCGCGCAGGCTTCGAGCTTGTCGACCACGGCTCGGATGATCATCTGCCCGCTGGACTTATCGGTGACGGTGTTGCCCTGGTGGGTGAGGCCGCGGGCGGCGATGCGCCGCCAGGCGCCGTGGTCGCGGTCGCCCTGCCAGCCGCAGGACTGGTGAGGGCAGATGGCCCACTTCCAGCCCGGGGTGGCGGGCTGGTCGGGGGCTTTGCGGTGCCGTAGCGGGGTCAGGCAGTGCGGGCAGTGTTTGGAGGTGTTGCGGGCCGGGACGCCGACCACGGCGACACCCTGCTCGGCGGCGAGGTGCCGCATCCGGTCAACGATCTGCCCGCGCACCTGCTGGGACAGGCGCGTGTTCAAGCTGGCGCCCATGCCCTTGGCTTCCATCGACCGCAGGTCTTCCACGTAGATCACGCTCGCGCCCGCGGCGATCGCCTGGTCCACGGTCCAGCGGGCGGCAGCCCACGCGAGCGCGGCATTCAGGTTCTGGCGGCGCTGGGAGACGTGGCGGATCTCCTCGCGCAGCACGGCAAGCTTGCCGAGCAGGTGATGCTGCGAGTCCACGCCGATGAGCCGCTGATAGTGGTCGGCCTTGGCATGTAGCCGCTCACCGTGACGGCGCAGCCGATGCTGCTTGGCGAGGACTCCGGCGGCCCGGAACTCACCACCGGCGCCCAACGCCGTGATCCGGCCATCGGCATGCCGTCGCAGGGCCCCCGCGCTCAGCAGGGTGTTCAGGCCCCAGTCCACCCCGAGCGCCACCGTGTGCCCGGCGCGCCGGGCTGCCGGCACGGCGTGGGTGTAGGCGACATCGGCGCGTACCTGCCGGCCGGTGACCCGCAGGGTGGGTAGGTGCAGCACCCCGCCCGCAGGCACCGTGGGCGGCAGGGTGATCGGGCAGGCCACCCACGTCCAGTCCCGATACCCCCTCGGATCCGGCCGCGTCGGCAACTGCAGGCGCAGCAGCACCCTGCCCGGATCGGCCTCGCCGCGTTCCATGGTCGCCTGCTGCCGGTCACACGCGGACAGCAACAACATCCGCGCAACCCGCGGCGCGTCTTCCAGTTCGAACACATCCACCGGGAGGCGACCGTTGGCGTTGAGGAACCTGACCACCTGCCGGGTACGCGCCTTGACGACGTTGGCCGGCAGATCCTTCCCGCCGGGGATCGCCTCCCGCACCTGATCCCACTCCTGTGGGGTGCGTTTGCGCGGGTCGGCGGGCCAGGTCGTGAGGACTGCGGCGGTCAGGTCGGCATGCCATGTCACCGAGCGCAGCGCTCGCCCGGCCTGCTCCTGCGCCATCCGCACGATCCGGTCATTAACCCTCACACCCGCCGGGACGGTGACGGTCCAACCCAGCCGCCGCAACGCCATCCACGCGTTCGACGGCAGCCGTCGGCCGCCCGCGTCCACGCCGGAGGCCAACACCCGCACATCGACGGCGTTCCAGTGATCGCTGATCAGGGCGCCCACCATGCCCGCCACCAGATCGGCACACCACCCGACACGCTCGGCCAGCACCGCCTGGGACAGAACCTCGCCGGACTTCTCATCCACGCCAGCACGCACAAGAGCGCGGGCACACGCGGTTCGGGAGGCCTCGCCCTCAGCCAGCGACACCGTCCGACTCACCCGCCACCAACCTCACCACACCCAAACCCGGGCCAGCCCGCACAACCCCGCCACACCACAGCAGTCACCGCCGGCACAGACCCCCACCGCCCCGCATCAAACCAGAAGACACCGACACCCACGACCGGCCCACGATCACTGAGGACGCTTAACGAAATCCCTTAGCCTCGGGTACGACGGCCGGCAGGGCAGCGCCGCCGAGCAGGCCGTGGTGCCGGCCGACCGGCTCTACCGGCTGCCGGACGGGGTCGATCCGGCCGTCGCGGTGACCATGCTGCACCCGGTCGCGACGGCCCACCTGGCCCTCTTCGTGCACGGCCGGCTCCGGCCGGGGGAGATGGTCGTGGTGGCCGGTGGGGCCGGCAACGTCGGCGCCGCGCTCGTGACCCTCGCCGCCACGGCCGGCGCCCGGGTGGTGGCCACCACCTCGGCACGCGACGCCGAATACTGCCGGGGCCTCGGCGCGAGCGAGGTGCTCGACTACCGCGCTCCCGACCTGACCGCCCGGCTGCGGGCGGCCTGCCCCGACGGCGTCGACCTCCACCTCGACACCTCGGGGCGCAACGAGCTCGAACCGGTCGTGGACCTGCTCGCGCTACGCGGGCGGATCGTGCTGCTGGCGGGGGCCCGCGCCCGGCCGGTGCTGCCGGTCGGCCCGCTCTACCTGAACGACCGCAGCGTCCTCGGCTTCGTCATCTCCCACGCCACCACGGCCGAGTTGGCCGATGCCGCCAGTGCGGTGAACCGCGTGCTGGCCGCCGGCCGGCTCGCGCCCCGCGAGCTGGTGCGGATGCCGCTGTCCCGGCTCGCCGAGGCGCATCGGATGATCGAGCAGGGGGAGCTGCGCGGCCGGCGCGTGGTGGTGAGCCCGTGATGCGAGCCGCCCTCCTGTCCGGTCCCGTTCGGCCCGTGTTAATGTCTCTCCCCGTTGCCAACGAGCGCCGCTAGCTCAACTGGCAGAGCAGCGGACTCTTAATCCGCGGGTTCGGGGTTCGAGTCCCTGGCGGCGCACGGGTGATAGTGGCTCTGGCCTGGTGGTTCTCCACCAGGCCAGAGCCTTTTCCGTATCCGGGCGGCGATTCGACCGCGACCGTCAACTCTTGGTTGACGACAGGCATGCGTCAACTTATGGTTGACGCATGACGGAGCCCATGAAGATGACCCACCCCGTACGCCTCGACGACCTGATCGAGGGGATCAAGAAGGCGCGCCCCGACGCGCTGGACCAGCTCGCCGACGCGGTCCTGATCGCCGACCACCTGGGCGACGTGGCCGACCACCTGATCGGTCACTTCGTCGACCAGGCCCGCCGCTCCGGCGCCTCCTGGACGGAGATCGGCCGCAGCATGGGCGTCAGCAAGCAGGCGGCCCAGAAGCGCTCCGCCGCCAAGGCGGAGACGGCCGCCGCGCTGGACCCGAACGCCGGCTTCGGCCGGTTCACACCCCGGGCCCGCAATGTGGTGATGGCCTCGCAGGAGGAGGCGCGGGCGGCCGGCAACGCCGAGATCGGGCCGGGCCACCTGGCGCTGGGGCTACTGGTCGATCCGGACGCCCTCGCCCCGAAGCTGGTCGAGGCGCGGGGGGTGTCCCTGGACCGGTTCCGGGAGGCGATCGCCGCGAGCCTGCCGGCGAAGGCCGAGCGGGTCCCGGACCTCATCCCGTACGACACGCGGGGCAAGAAGGTGCTGGAGCTGACCTTCCGCGAGGCGCTGCGTCTCGGGCACAACTACATCGGCACCGAGCACATCCTGCTCGCCCTGCTCGAAGAGGAGGGTGGCGACGGCGTGCTCACCGGGCTCGGGCTGGACAAGGAGGCGATGGAGAGCGCCATCGCCGCCGCGCTCGCCGAGATCACCCGGAAGATGGCCTGAGTTCCACCGACCGGGCACGCGCCGAGGGGGCGCGTGCCCGGTGCCGTGCGGTCAGTCCGCGGTGGGGAAGCCGTACCGGGCGGCGTGCTCCGGATCGGCCGGGTCGACCTGGCGGAGGCCCGCGTCGGCGAGCCGCTTGTTGACCTCGTCGAGGTGCTCGCGCACCAGCCGGGCCTCCTCGTCGGTCACCTTGCCCCGGTGCGGCTTGCCGGCGTGCTCGATGGTGCCGTAGTCGACCTTCTCGGCGCTGCGCCGCGCCTTCGGCGGCTTCACCCGCTCGGCGGTGCGCAGCAGCTGCGCCATCGGCACGTCGGTGGCCATCGCGTCGAACTCGCTGGCGGTGAGCACCACCCGGCGCGGTTCGCCGCCGCCGTGCTTGTCGTGGATCTCCACCACGGCCACGTCCAGCGCGGCGTCGTCGATGCTCTCCACCTCGAGCGGCGTGGCGTCCAACTGCACGGGCCCGGCGACCAGGTCCGGGTGCTCCAGCACGACGATTTTGACCACCTCGTCGTCGGGGCGCAGCACCTGGCCGCTGAAGTCGGAGACGTGGATCGTCTTCTTGCCCATGCGCGGAGCTTCTCCTGTCGTTGGCGGCTTCTCGGACCAGAAGACGCTACCCGACACCTGTGCGAAACCCCGGGGTGGAGCGGGCCGGGTGTGTCGTCGCTTTCCGGCGACCGGTCAGCGGGTGTTGAGGCCGCGCCGGGTCCCGACGCCGGCCGGCAGGGCGTTGAGCTCGGCCCAGGACAGCGCCGCGTCGGTGCGGGCCTCCCGGTACCGGGGTTGCCCGGGGAACCGTCCGGCCGCCTCGACGGCCTGCCAGCTGCGCTCGGTGTCCTGCTGGTACCGGTCATTCGGCTGATTCGGCATGACCATTACCGTCCCAGAGAAACTTGTACATGTATGGAAATAGATATGACGCGGGACCGCTGCCTCAGGTTCCCGCCGCGGGCAACCGGACCACGAACCGGCAGCCATCGGTGATGTTCTGTACGTCTACCCGCCCGCCGTGCGCCTCAATCAGCCCGCGCACGATCGCCAGCCCGAGCCCGCCCGATCCCTCGACGCCGCCGTTGCCCGGTCGCGGCGTCCGCGCCGGCTCCCCCCGGAAGGCCACGTCGAACAGCCGGGGCAGATCCGACTCGGGGATGCCGCCGCAGGTGTCCGCCACGGCCAGCCACGCGGTGTCCGACTCCCGGCCGGCCTCGACCCGTACCGTGCCGTCCTCCGGGGTGTAGCGGATCGCGTTCAGCAGCAGGTTGCCCACCACCCGTGCCAGCTCCGGCTCGCTGCCGGTCACCGTGGGCCAGCCCGACTCGGCGGCGACCAGCCGGATCCGGCGGGCGGCGGCCAGCGGCGCGGTGCCGGCGAGGGCGTCCGAGACCACGTCGCCCAGCGGCACCGTGGAGAGCGACAGCCGCAGCGCGCCGGCGTTGATCCGGGACAGCTCGAACAGGTCGTCGACCAGCCGGGTCATCCGGTCGGTCTCGACCCGGATCCGGCGGTGGTACTCGGCCACCGTCTCCGGATCGCGGACCACCCCGTCCTCCAGCGCCTCCGCCATCGCGCGCAGCCCGGCGAGCGGGGTGCGCAGGTCGTGCGAGACCCAGGCGACCAGGTCGCGGCGGCCCTTCTCGATCCGGCGCTCTCGCTGCCGCGCCTGGTCGGCCCAGACCGCCGCGGCGGCCAGCCGGCGCCCGAACAGCCACCCCACCGCCAGGCTCACCACCGCGGCCGCGGAGACCGTGATCAGCACGACCTCCAGGTCGTGCGGGGAGAGGAACATCGCCTCGGCGATCACCGCCACCCCGGCGACCACCGCGCCGACCGTCATGGTCAGCAGCACGAAGATGTGCACCGTGATCGACCGGCCGCGCAGCAGCCGCAGGGCGACCGCGCCGGCCAGCCCGACACCGAGCGCGGCGAGCAGCGCCGCCCCGAAGATCAGCGCCAGGTCACGCATCGGCGGGCTCGTAGCGGTAGCCGACGCCCCACACGGTGACGATCCGCCGGGGGTTCGCCGGGTCGGTCTCGATCTTCTCGCGGAGCCGGCGCACGTGCACGGTCACCGTGGACTGGTCGCCGAAGCTCCACCCCCAGACCTTCTCCAGCAGCTCGGCCCGGCGGAACGCCCGGGCCGGGTGGCGCATCAGGTGGGCCAGCAGATCGAATTCCCGCAGCGTCAGGGTCAGCTCGCGGCCGTGCAGGCGGGCGACCCGGGGGCCGGTCTCCACCTCCAGGCCGTCGTCGGCCAGCACCTGCGCGGGTACGACGGCGGGCTCCCCGCCGGTCCGGCGCAGCACCGACCGGACCCGCAGCACCAGCTCGCGGGGGGAGAACGGTTTGCTCAGGTAGTCGTCCGCGCCCAGCTGCAGGCCGAGGATCCGGTCGGCCTCGTCGCCGCGCGCGGTCAGCATGACGATGGGTACGCCGTCCGGCCGCTCCCGCAGCCGCCGGCAGACCTCCAGCCCGTCCAGTACGGGCAGCATCAGGTCCAGCACCACCAGGTGCGGTGGGCGCCGGGCCACCGCGGTCAGCGCGCCCGCCCCGTCCCCGACGTGCTCCACCTCGTAGCCGGCGTGCTCCAGGTACCGGCACACCACGTCGGCCACCGTCCGGTCGTCGTCGACCACCAGCACCCGTTGCGCCACCGTGTACCTCCCCGCCGTGCGGCACAGCGTATCCACGGCCGGGGCCACACAGGTGTTGTGAGGTTCTTACGGACGCAACCGCCGGGCCGGTCCGGCCCGGCACGCGTACCGTGATCACCGCGAGACACGACGGACCCGGCGGGTGAGGAGGTGTGGCCCCGGTGCTCGACCGCCGGTTGTTCCTGCACCTGGCCACCTGGCTGGGGCAGTGGCCGGCCGGCCCCGGGCTGCACGTGGTCCGCTCGCACCGGCGTGCCCTGCCGGCCTGGGACGGTCGGCTGCGGCCGGCCCGGGCGGTCGGCGCCCCCGGGTCCACGATCCTGTCGGTGTCGCCCGACCGGGTCGACCGGGTGCGGGCCCTCGTCCGTGGCCGGACCGTCGAGCAGCTGCTGCCGAGCCTGCCGAAGGCGGTCGGCGCGCCGGACTTCACCGCGCACGCCGGCCGCTTCCGGTGGAGCACCGCCCCGGCGCCGCTGCCCGACGTCGGGGAGTGGATCCCGTCGACCAGCCCCGGGCTGCCGCCCTGGCTGCGCCTGTTCGACTGCGAGGTGCTGGTGGTTCGCGACGCGGACGGGCGCTACCTGGCCGGCGTGGGCATCAAGCGGCACGACGCCCACGGGCACGAACTGGCGGTGGGCACCGTGCCGGCCGCCCGTGGGCGGGGGCTGGCCCGGCGACTGGTCGCCCAGGCGGCCCGGCGGGTGCTCGACGAGGGAGCCGTGCCGACCTACCTGCACAACTTCCACAACCACGCCTCGGCGCGGGTGGCCGAGGCGGCCGGTTTCCCGGACCGTGGCTGGACCTCGTTCGGCGTCGTCCCGCGCTGACACAGGGAGCGGGCGCGGACCGTGGATCCCGGGCCGGATCCACGGTCCGCGGCCTCTCCTCCCAGGTCCCGTTACCGGTAACGCTAAGTGTTCGAAAGTGGCGGAGCAAGCGCTCGTCGGCGGACTGATGTTGTCCGCTAGTGGACTTGACCTGCGGCCCGGTGCGGTGGCCGTTAACAGGCCGCCAGTGACGGAGAGTGTGGACGGGAGTGAGTGCCTGGCCGGTGACCGGCCGCGGCGGCGCCTCCCGGTCGTGGTTCCCGCCCCATACCGCCGGGTAGGGTCGCGGCGGCGGCACACATCGGGGTGGGGCGGGGGGTCATGGAAGTCGGTACGCGTGACGCGGGGCCGGGACGCGTGGTCCTCGCCCCGGTCGGTGACCTCGACATGGCCGGCGTACCGGCCCTCGACCGGGCGTTGGACGGGGTCCTCGACCGGCCCGGTCTGGTGGCGATCGTGGTCGAGCTCGCCGCGGTCGGGTTCCTCGACTCGACCGGGGTGGCCGCCCTGCTCCGGGGCGCCGCCGAGGCGGTCGGCCGGGGCGCGACGCTGCGGGTGACCGACCCGCAGCCGCTGGTGGCGCGGGTGCTCCGGATCACCTCCGTCGATCGCCTGCTCGGCCTCAGCACCGGCCCCGGCGACGGCACCGCCACCGAGCCGGGCTGGCGCGGGCTGCGCTGAGCCCGCTCAGGGCTCCACCCGCGCCGCGGCGGCGCCGGACCACTCCAGCAGCATGATGCTGGCATCGTCCCGCGGGGTGGTCCCGCGGTGGTCGACCACCGCCCGGCTC